>DATMBG010000033.1 GCA_035559535.1 Candidatus Limnocylindrales bacterium | reverse complement strand
CTATCCGGACAAGATTCCCAACTTTGTGGCCAGTCAGACTGGGGCCAAGGTTTACATGCTTCCGGCCCATGTGGAGGGGGTACCTGAGGCTAAGGATTATTTTGCTTTGTTTGATTATTTGATCGCCAAGCTCAATGAAGCGGTTAAATGTTGTTAAACAAAAAAGACGGTTTAACCAACCCGTAGGCGGTTCTGCGAGTTTTACGAATGAGTTCGGAGAAAGGATTTTTCGGATAATTCGTTTGACTCGCATCCTCTGCATACAGAAAGGAAGGGAAATGAAATACCGATTTAAACTTATTTGCTCGGTGGTGAGTTTCCTTCTCACCTTCGCTTCATCCTTTAATTCCAGTTCTGCACAGGGTCAACTTCGGGCCTATGTTACCAATGAAAAATCCAATGATGTCCATGTGATTGATATAACGACCGATAAGGTCATCACTAAGATATCCGTAGGTAAGAGACCCCGGGGTATTGTTATTACACCCGATAAAACTAAAGCCTATGTATCCAATGGTAATTCCAACGATATCACCATAATTGATATTGCCACGAATAAAGTGATCGACACAATTCCAGGCCCTGAAGATCCTGAAGGGCTGGATATTACTCCGGATGGTAAGCAGCTCTATATTGTCAGTGAAAATGGAGCATTTACCAGAGTTTTAGGATTACCCGACCATAAACAGTTGGCCGACATTCCCGTGGGTCTGGAGCCAGAAACCGTGGTGATCAGCCCCGACGGAACGAAAGCCTATGTTCCTCACGAAAGCTCCAACGATGTCTATGTAATCTCTACCCAAGAACACAAGGTTATTGCAAAAATTCCCGTGGGACAAAATCCACGGGGTGTGGCTTTTTCTCCAGATGGAAAAAGGGCCTATGTATCCAACGAACGCTCGGGAGATCTTTATGTGATTGACCCGGAGAAGAACCAGGTGATAAAGACCGTTAAGTTAGGAGAGAGGCCTGTGGGAATAGCTGTTTCTCCAGATGGAAAGAAACTTTATATAGCCCATGGGCGTTCGGATGAGGTCAGAGTTCTGGATGCAACAACACTCAAACTGATCACCTCGATTCCGATCCAGGGTCCGCAGCAGGGGATAAGGGCTTGGTGGGTTGCTTTGACTCCAGATGGAAAGAAACTTTATGTAACCGTGGGTCGAACCAACTCGGTAGCGGTTATAGATACGGCTTCCAACAAAGTCTTAACCATGATTCCGGTGGGGGAACTTCCCTGGGGGATTGATATTTTGGAAATTTCCAAGTGAAGTAAAGTGGTGAAATAACTTTACCTTTACTTGAAGGTAGAAAATCGGCAACTGCCGGGGCTGGATAATAATAAAATTCTCCTTCCCCGGCGACGCCCTTTATTTTGCAAGGAGCAGATTTTTGAAGCCCCTTATTGAGTTTAAAGACGTAACCCTTGGTTACGGTAACCGTATTGTATTGAAAAATCTAAACCTTGTGATTCAGGAAGGGGATTTTTTTGGAATTGTAGGGCCAAATGGATCGGGAAAAACGACCCTCTTAAAGGCCATTCTTGGAGTTTTGCGGCCCTTGCAGGGAAAGATTCTTACGATTTCACCGAAAGGCTCCCGGGAACTTTCCCTGGGATATGTTCCTCAACATAGCGAAGTAGATCAGATCTTTCCCCTTTCTGTTATGGAGATTGTTCTTATGGGTCGGTTTAAAAAGTTAGGGCCCGGAAGAAAACCCGGAAAACTGGACCGACAAATTGCCCTGAGAAGTTTAGATTATGTGGGGATAGCTCATCTTGCTTCAAAACTTTTTCAAGAACTCTCCGGAGGTCAGAAACAACGCACGCTCATTGCCCGGGCCCTGGCAGCAGAACCTCAGATCCTGGTGTTGGATGAACCTACCAGTGGGATGGATTTAACTTCAGAGTGGAACATGATGAAGTTGATTAAAACCCTCCATGATCAGAACCATCTGAGTATCCTGATGGCTACCCATAACCTTAATCTGATGATCAATTATGCACAACACATAGCTATTTTGGGTGAAAGGGTTTTAACGGGTCGTGTCCAGGAGGTCCTGTCGGAGGAGAACTTAAGTAAGGTGTATCAGATTCGGGTATCGGTTCGAGAAGTAGACGGAACCAAAGTGGTATTAACGGGATTGGAAACGTAAAACTGACCACCATTTTGCTAAAAAGGGTAGTTTTAAGGACACTTCTATAAACCCCTTGTAGCTTCTGACAAGGGTAAATTTTTAGAGTCATTTCAGGGAAAGTTCCTTCCCCGTTGCTTTGAGCCCTTTGATAAAACAGGATACAGCCTACCTCCAAAAAATCTCCTACTTAAAGTCCTTAGCCGGGCAGAAGAAAGTCTTAAATTTTTCAAATATAATATAAAATAGAATTTATCATTGACATCAGAAATAGGTTATGTCAATGCTATGTATGATCTGTGAGATCTCCTACCTGAGAAACGATTTCCAAAAGGAGGTGATGGAAACTAACAGACCAATGTTTCTGGACTATCCAGTCATAATCCCTCAGAAAAAGAGATTCTACTTCCTTTGATCCTTGAAGAGGAAAGGGTGTTAACAAATGAATTTCCCACCATTGAGAAGGGAAGTGGTATTTGTTGACAAACTATTTCCAATAACCAGGAGACCTTGTATGAGAAGAATTACGAGTTTAGCGATGATTTTTGCAATAACCGTTGTAACAATAGCGGGTTTTATGTCTATAAGGGTTAAGGCAGCTAACAATCCGGTGGATGAAAAGTGGTGGCCCAGCGAGTTTGGTCCCGATGACCAAGCCGGCGCGGTCAATTATATTACCCCCCAGAAGAGGATTGAGGCAGCAAAACTGGTTAAGCAAGGAAAATCGCTTACCATCGGGATGCCTTATCAGCAGGGTATGCCCCTGATTCCTGGGCGTACCTATACCTTGATGATTCCAGGTGCCGGGCAACCCCTCCATGGTCCTCTGAATTGGCAAGGCGATAAATTCAAGGAGACTTTTAATGATGAAATCGTAACCGCCGAGATTGGACAGGTTGGAACGCAATATGACGGCCTGGGTCACCCCATGATGCGTATTCAGGGTGTGGAAGGCTGGAAAGATGGGAACTACATGTACAACAAACGTCGGTTGGAAGACTATCCCAACGCCCGTGGATTACAGGTAAATGGGGTTGAACATGCAGCCAATATTGGTTACTTTACCCGGGGTATTCTTATCGATGTTCCCATGGTAAAGGGGGTAGCTCGATTGGAAAAAGGTTATGCCATTACGGTGGATGATTATAAGGCAGCCTTACAAAAGGAAGGAATTGGAGATGCGACCCAGGGAGATGTCGTGCTTATCCGTACCGGTTGGATCCAATTATGGAAAAGCTACCTGGATGAGAAAGGATTAAGAATTAAAGGTAGCCCTGCTGAGGTGGCAAAGGCCAATGCTGAATTCGGCTCCGGCGAACCGGGAGTTTCTCCGGAACTCTGTGAGTACCTGGCAAGCAGAAAAATCTCTATGATGCTGGTAGACCAGGGATCCGTGGAGCCTTTCGATTTTGCCAAAAATCCTTCTCCTGAACCCTTTGCTCCTTGCCATGTTAACCTGATTCTTCGACGTGGGATCTCTATTTTCGAGAATATCGATATGGAAGGGTTATCTAAAGAAAAAGTCTATGAGTTCCTGTTTTCCTGGGCTCCTCTCAAATTAGTTGGTGCTACAGGATCTCCGGGTAATCCAATTGTTGTCTGGTAAGACACCTGTTCTCTATAAGAGCCTGGGGCACCTCCGGCTCCCATTCCCCTGATGACCGTCTTTTCTCCCATCAAAAATTTCCATGTCGGTAGGGGCGGAGGGCCCTCCGCCCGTACATGGGGCGGAAGGCCTTCCGCCCGTACATGTTTATGCGGTATCCTCTATCGCTGTTCATTTAAAATAAATAAAAAGAACAACGGCAAAATTCCTTCAGGAGAGGATTTCTTGCTCCTCTTTTCGTAGAACAAAGATACCCAATTCCATAAAAAGATAAAAGAATGAAAGTTTAGAGTTGACAGGGAAGAGTATTACGAATATAAAAATCGTAATACGGCAGATAGAACGTAACCGAGGGTACCTTTTCAAATAACAGAGGATCGTTTTGGGAAATTGAGAGATCAAATTATTCAGAGAAAATAACTTTGTAGTTGACGCCACATGCAAATCATGTCAATTTGAGAGGTCGATCTTTTAAAAAATTTCCCGAGTAAAAAGGGATCTTTGAAAGGGGGTGATGGCAACTTACAAAACTTTACGGTTTCATCTGAAGTCCTGATTACTGAAAAGAATTCTTCTTATTTAGCTAGGATTAAATAACGGAAACCTTTACCAGATAGACTCACTACCCTAAGGAAACAAGGTAGGGGGGGAAGTCTATGTTAGTTCCTTGTAGGAGGTTGAGGTATGAAAATTATCAAAGCTATTTTCGTAATTTCTCTCCTTGTCGTTGCCTTTCTATTTATTTCCACACCTGATCGTGCTTTAGCAGCCAACAATCCGGTGGATGAAAAGTGGTGGCCCAGCGAGTTTGGTCCCGATGATCAGGCGGGTGCGACCAATTATATCACACCCCAGAAGAGGATTGAAGCAGCAAAACTGGTTAAACAAGGAAAATCCATTACCATTGGAATGCCCTATCATAACGGTATGCCCTTAGTACCCGGTCGTACCTATGCCTTATCCATTCCTGGCGGCGGAAATCCACTCCATGGCCCTTTTAAGTGGCAAGGCGATCAATATAAGATGACCTTCAATGACGAGTTTCTGGTTGCAGAGATTGGTCAGGTTGGTACCCAATTTGATAGTATCGGTCATCCCATGATTCGGATTCAAGGGGTCCCGGGCTGGAAAGATGGAGATTACATGTATAACGGCCATCGTTTGCAGGATACCTTCAACGGTCGTGGATTAAAATATGACGGTGTGGAGACCATTGCCCATAAAGGTTACTTTACCCGGGGCATTCTCATTGACATTCCTGCCTTAAAAGGGGTCGAGCGATTGGAAAAGGGTTATACCATTACCATGGCCGATTTTAAGGCAGCTCTACAAAAAGAAGGAATTGGTGAACCGACCCAGGGAGATGTAGTACTGGTTCGCACCGGTTGGATACAACTGTGGAAGGGGTATATGGATGCAGATGGAATAAGACCCTCGGATAAGGTTTCTCCGGCCGATATGGCCAAGGCTAATGCTGAGTTTGGCTCCGGAGAGCCGGGGGTGGCTCCAGAAGTATGCGACTACCTGGCCAGCAAAAAGATTTCCATGATTGGTTCTGATACCTGGGGGTTGGAGCCCTATGATTTTGCAAAAAATCCGGCTCCGGAACCCTTTGCCTATTGTCACATGAATCTGGTAGCCCGTCGGGGAATAGGTAATTTCGAAAACCTGGATCTGGAGGTGTTATCCAAGGAAAAGGCCTACGAATTTTTATTTGCCTGGTCACCCCTGAGATTGGTAGGGGCTACCGGATCACCGGGTAATCCGGTTGTAGCCTGGTAAAATAGACTCTTCCCCTGGGAGCCGGTATTTGAACCGGCTCCTCCACAACCCCATACGCACCAGGTTAAGGCATCCTCACCCGGTCCCTCCCTGGTTTCACAGGGGAAGGAACTCCACTTCAAAGTTCCTTCCCCTGCCAGGCGGGGGAAGGTTAGTAGGTTAAACATCTCGTTTGACATTAAAGGGGGCCCTTCCTGGATCTCACTCTTATCCCGGCGCCCATGCCTTACCACCCCGTTTTTCAGAATCCTCTTCCTTCTCTCCAATAAAACAGAAAAACTACCCCAACTTAAAGTATTTTCTACCCAAATAAATCCTTGACTTTCCTTCAGAAAGGTGGGATAAATTAAGTATGGATTCACCTCCAACCTTATATCTAATAGATGGAAATTCTAGTATTTACCGGCTTTATTATGCCATTCAGACTCCCCTATCTACTTCAACGGGTCTTCCTACCTGGGCTATTCTAGGCTTTTCCCGGATCATTCTGAAACTTCTTAAAGAGGAGAAACCTGAATATATGGCGGTTGTTTTCGATGCAGCGACCCCTACCTTTCGACATGAGTTGTTTACAGCCTATAAGGCCCAACGTTCCAGAATGCCTTCAGACCTCGTCCAACAGATTCCTTACATTAAGAGATTTATTCGGGCCCTTAATATCCCTATCCTGGAGATTCCGGGGTATGAAGCGGATGATGTGATTGGAACACTGGCCAAAAAAGCTGAACAGATGGGAATTCGTACCATTATCTTCAGCCCGGACAAAGATTTCCTCCAATTGGTCTCAGATAAAATCCAGGTCGTAAGTGAACGTATGGGTCACCGGGTCCTTTATGACGTGGAAAAGGTCAAGGAACGGTATGGTGTGGAACCTGAGAAAATTCCAGATGTTCTGGGATTGATGGGAGATCAGAGCGATAATGTTCCAGGGGTCCCGGGTATCGGGGAAAAGACGGCGGGTAAGCTTATCCAGGAATATGGTTCTGTGGAAGAACTTCTCCGAAACGTCGATAAAATCAAAAATGCCAGGCAACGAGAAAATTTAAAACAATACGGTGAAGTGGCTTTAAAAAGTAAAGAATTGGTGACTTTAGACACTCATGTCCCTGTGGAATGGAATCTAGAAGAGTTTCGTCTCTCCGAACCTAATCGATCGGAATTAATTCCCCTCCTTCAAGAATTAGAGTTCCAAAGTATCTTGAAAGAGATGATCCCTGAGGAGAAAATTGAAAATAACCCTTCTAAGGAATATGTAACCGTTTTATCCCACTCCCAATTAGATAAAATAGTCAATACGTTAAAGGCTTCCCAGGGATTTGCCATAGATACCGAAACAACCCACCCGGAGCCTATGTGGGCGAAATTGGTGGGTATTTCTTTCTCGGTCAAACCCAACCAGGCTTTCTACATCCCAGTAGGTCATACCTCTGAAAACACTCCAGCTCAACTGGATCTGAAAGAGGTTCTGACGAAGTTGAAGCCACTCCTGGAAGATGCTCAAATCGCTAAATACGGCCAGAATATGAAATACGATAAGATCGTTCTTGCCAATTATGGGATCGATCTTCAAGGACTGGATTTTGACACCATGATTGCTTCTTATCTCCTTAACCCTTCCCGCCATACCCATAATCTGGAAGATATCACCCTGGAGTATCTGGGATATAAGCGGAATTTGACCTATAAACAGGTTGTCGGCTCGGGGGTTAAGGCGATTACCATGGATCAGGCTCCTATAGATCAGGTGGCCTGTTATAGTTGTGAAGATGCAGATCTGGTATTCCAGTTGACTCAACATCTGCGCCCCCAATTACAACAGAAAAACCTGGAGAAACTTTTTTATCAGGTAGAAATGCCCCTGGTTGAGGTGCTGGCTCAGATGGAGCGGAATGGAGTACGGATCGATCTGAACCTTCTTTCGGTTTTATCCCAAGAACTGGACCAGGAGCTGGATCGACTCAGTTCAGAGATCTATACCCTGGCCGGTGTTGAATTTAATGTGAATTCCCCGAAGCAACTGGGAGAAATCCTTTTTGAGAAATTAAAACTTCCGGTCATCCGGAAAACTAAAACCGGGTACTCGACCGATGTGGATGTCCTGGAAGAGTTAGCCAAGGGGCATCCCCTCCCTTCCAAAATTTTAGAGTATCGACAGCTCTCGAAGCTCAAATCCACCTATGTGGATGCTCTTCCGAAGATGGTTCACCCTCAGACAGGGAGGATTCATACCTCGTACAACCAGACTGTGACGGCTACAGGCCGTTTAAGCAGTAGTGATCCCAACTTACAAAATATTCCCATTCGGACTCCTATCGGTCGTCGTATCCGCCAGGCGTTTATTCCCGCCGATGGGTATCTTCTCCTGTCGGCAGACTATTCTCAAATCGAATTGAGGATTTTAGCCCATCTTTCGGGAGATGAAAAACTGATCGAGGCCTTCCGCCGGGATGAAGATATTCATACCCGAACGGCCATCGAAGTCCTGGGTGTTAAAGATGCCTCCAAGATGACCCCGGAACTCCGTCGGAAAGCAAAGGCCGTCAATTTCGGAATTATTTATGGAATCGGAAGTTTCAGCCTCTCTAAAGATTTAGGAATTTCCACGAAGGAAGCTCAGCAGTATATCAATAACTATTTTGCCCGATATGTAGGTGTTAAAAGATATCTGGACAAAATGATAGAAAAGGCCCGAACCGAAGGCTATGTGACGACCTTGCTTAATCGAATCCGATATATCCCGGAAATCAAAAGCAAGGATTGGAGTACCCGACAATTTGGGGAACGAACCGCCACCAATACTCCTATTCAGGGAACCGCTGCCGATATGATTAAGCTTGCCATGATCCGAATTCACCGGCAGTTAAAAGAGAAATTTCCGGAAGTTAAAATGATTTTGCAGGTTCATGACGAATTGGTCTTTGAAGTACCTGAAAACCAGGTCGAACTGGTTAAACCCCTGATTAAGGAAGGTATGGAGACGGTTCTGGAATTGTCTGTACCTATTAAAGTAGATATTCATGTGGGTAGGAACTGGAATGATTGATTTTTATCTAAATAGTAAATGGATATTTCTTAGAAGTTGTTTTTTGTAGAAACAGTCCCATAGGTATCCCATTAGGGCTGCGCCTACATCTGAAAAGGAGATCTTATGAGTGGTGAGATTACCCTAAGGTTGCAATCTGAGTATAATAATTACGAGCTTGAACAGTGCATCTTTCCTGAGTTTACAAATATTATGGATGGGTTTATCATATCCCTCAGGATGCTGGAAGAAAAACTCAATATCGAACTGGACAAAGATTACATTCGAGACCAGGTCAAAGAGCTGCTTTTAAGTCAGGTAAGATATAGTCTGGATAGAGTCATCCAAGACTCGGTCCGAAAAGCTTTAACAGACCTGGAACATAGAGGTATCAAGGTTCGATTTGTAGAATAAATCCATCCCCATCTCTCATTCTCAGGTTCTACCTGGGGATGAGAGATTTTTTGTCTTGTAAGAAATCCGGTGGCCCCTTCCTGCCAAACTCTCCTGCTAAAGGATTCTTTTCTCCCGGTTTCTCCTTCCCATACCGGAGAATAAGATTTCTTAAATACCCCGACTTTCACAAACTCCAACTGAATTTTTATTTTAATTAATTTTCGTAAATTAATAACCAAGTTATATAAAATTTTTATTGACAAAAGTAAATTAACCCCTTATAAGCAGAAGGAGTTTGGAGAGGCTTTTTTACAAACCCAAAAACAAGGGAAGTAGGGTGGTTCTACCCATCCGGAGATTACCGGTAATACCAGATCTGATAAGGAATCGGGGTGACGGGCCAGTCACTCCTGCGAGAGATTAGGCAATATAGTCCGTCAGAATGGGTGTAACAACCCCCAGATACTTCCTATTCTCTTTTCAGGACAGGTTATGGAGCCGAAATATTATCTGGTTTTAAAAAGACAAAGGCTTAAAATAGCTCGAATCCGGAAAATTTTGATTACAGGTTTTTTAATTTTCTTCGGTTTTCTCGGTTTCTTGATTTACCTCATGAACTCTTACTCCCAGGCTCAGAGTTCCGTAAACATGGGTTCTCTCACCTCGGTCCAGGTTCAACCCGTTAAAGTGGTAGAACTGGTCCAGGAAATAGGTACCGATATAGAAGTTCAACCTTCCTGGCAAGTTCACGTCACAACACCTATACCGGGGGCCAGGATTGCAGCGCTTTATGTGGATCTGGGCGATTATGTTGAAGAGGGTCAGGTTCTCTTGGAGTTGGACCCGGCTCTGTTGATGCTGGAGCTAAAGCAGGCAGAGGATGAGGTGAAAAGCGCAAAGGCCAGGTTAGAGGAGATTCAGAAGACCCAGGCGACGCGTCATGAAGAAAGGGTTGCCGCGGTTCATCGGGCAGAGGATGAGGTGAAGAGTGCAAAGGCCAGGTTAGAGGAGATTCAGAAGACCCAGGCAACGCGTCATGAAGAAAGGGTTGCCGCGGTTCATCGGGCAGAAGGGGAAGTAGAAAGTGCAAAGGCCAGGCTGGAGGAGATCAAGAAAATCCAGGAGGCCCGACATGGGGAGTTGGTTGCAGCCTTTCAACAAGCTGAGGAGGTCCTTCGGAGTATCCGTACCAGGGAGATTTCCAAATCTTCAGAACCTGCTCCTGCAGAATTTAACAACCGGCGGTTATTAGAGGATTTTGTTAGAGCTAAAAATACCTTAACCCATGAAAGTGTTATAAATCGATCTATGGTAACTTCGGCAGAAGCGACTTATAAGCTGGCCTTAGAAGCCGCGATCAAAGCCCGAAATGCTATGGCCAATGAAAAGGTACTGAACCGATCGGAACAGGCCGTAGCAGAGCTTGCCTATACCCAGGCCCTGGAAAATCTTGTAAAGGCCCAGAATCAATTAAAAAATGAAGAAGCAACCCTTCAATCCGAGCTGGCAGCAGCCGAAGCCAATTATACCACCGCTTTTGCCAGACGAACTCAAATTCAGTATAACCTGACCCATACCACCGTAAAAGCACCGGTCAGTGGAATCGTAATCGAGCAAAATATCCACCCCGGAGAAGTGATGACTCCCTATGAAGGCTCTTCCCGTAACCTTTTAACCCTGGGTGTTGTTGACCCTGCCGTGGTAATAGCAGGGATTGGCTCAGAGTCAAATCCTTCTGTTTATACCGGTCAACCGGCTCGCATTGTAGTAGAAGATCCTGCAGAAGCTGTTTTAGAAGGGACGGTGATTAAGATCGAACAGAACCCATCGAAGCCAGAGTTGAAAGTGTATGTTAAAATTTCAAACCCGAATTTAGCGCTCAAGCCCGGAGTATTTGCCCATGCCCGATTTCAAAATAAACGATTGGCCCCTGTTATTCCAAAAACAGCCCTTATCCATCCGGCAGATCCATGTATGGTATTGGTAGTTGACCCTGATTTTATAGTTCGGAAACGCCTTATTGAGGTAGGTCTTTCCATGGATGGACTTATTGAGGTGGTTCGAGGTATCCAAGAAGGCGAACAAGTGATAACCTCCGGGCAACAGTTTATAAAGGAAGGAGATAAGATTAAAATCGCTACGGATACTTTTGTAGCCTTAAACAGATCCTGAAGGAGAAGAGAGGGGTGTGGGAGTGTGAGAGTATGGAAGTATGGGAGTGTGGGGGTATGGGGGTATGGGAGACTAAGTACTTATACGTCCACACTCCCACACCCCCACACTCCTACATCCCTTCATTTTTACTTTTTCTGAACGACTTCTCCTTCTTCGATCTTTGGTTTCTCCGGCAAGCCTTTGGGATCGTTTCCGTTGGGAGTATGGAAAAGTTCTTTCAGATCCCTGCTTCCGGTATCGGCTTTTTCATCCAGCCTGGTTGTGACTTCCTTTTTTTGATTTGTAAAATGGGCAACATTGATTCCGCACATACTCTCCACTCCTTTATTTATTTTTTTAAGATATTATTAAAATCCCATTCTGCTACCTGCTTTATATTCTTATACCTGGACCTGAAGGAGTCAAGGAAATCTTGAGTTAATAAAGGATCCAAAAGGACGAATTTAATTTAAGCCGGGAAGTTTCCATAACTTAACAGGAGTTCAAGAGGAGAATTATTTTACGTAGTTAGCTCTTTTCATTCCGCAGAAAGGGCAAAAATTACTATAACTCGGGATTTGTTGCTCGCAGCGCTGACAGAAAATATTTCTAAACCCAGGTAGTACCGGCTGTTGTTTCGGAGTACTTTTTACCGTTTTTTGTTGTTGGATATTTTTATTTTTCTCTAATTCTTTGAAGGCAGAGCTTAAAAAGGCAAAAAGACCCATTCCCAGGCTAAAAGCCAGTGTTGCTGTGCCCAATATACCGAGTCCTAATCGGTTACCTGTTCTTTCTCGATAGCCGCAGTTAGGGCATTCATAAAGGTCTTTATATCCATCAATAGCGTAAAACTCCATTTGAACTCTTGGAGTATGGTTATAGCAGTATCTTATAGCCATATCGTGGGTTTTAATTCTAAGATGCAGCAGAATCGAAGGGGTGTCTTTTCTTTAAAAGATCGAAATCTTGCCAGCAAATTCAAAGGCAAAGGAAATTGTTTTAAAATGGAACTCCTTAGACACTGCATAATAGAACAAATATAAGAAGGTAAAATGAATGAACCTCAGTACTTAAATTGATAGGTTGTCTCAAGTCGCATGGAGGACCTCCCGGGTTTTAAACTTGTAGATAGGTTCGCCCCTGGAGGTCTATTTTGCCTTTGAGATATTTTTTAGTGCCAAAGCACACGAACTCTGTCTACAGCAAAAGATAAGCCAGCCCCTTTTGTTTCAATTTGATTCTTGCCGGGTAGAGTGAGGGGTTGAGGCCGGACTGGTAGTTCGTATATCGATGATCAGGTTCTGTCGAACCATTACGGCAAAATCTAACAAGATAAGTTGTAAAGTTTGTAAATGCTGCTGGAACTTGGGATCTTTCTCAAACTGGTCAAATTCGTCACTGAACCGGATAGTAGTACTGACTTCCATTTTTTAAGTTAGGTAAGTAAAACCTATTTCGCGCTGTTCTGGAGATGAAAACTTGCTGGTTCTGCGAAATAGGGCCTATGATAAAGTTTTTAAGGCGAATTTCCTTGAAGGCGGCATTTAAATTTTCCGTAAGCTCCCCGATATACCAGATACTCCGCTGTTCCGGTCGGTGAGGCAGCCGTAAAGGAAAATCGAATGGTTCCGAAGGTCATGGCATTTTTATCCAGTTGTTCTATAAAAAAAGTATTATCTATACTTCCATCCGGCTTTACTTCGGTTCCCTCATTGGTAATAAGGGTAAAATCGTTGTAAGATAACCGGCGTGAAGTATCGGATAAATTCTTTGCAGAAGCTTTAATAATTACAAAATTTAGAAACAGGTTGTTAAATTTAGCATCTTTGAGGGTTGTTGCCTCGAACCGGAACTTGATTAAAGGATTTCCACTGGAGGATATCACAATACTATCCTTGCAATCAAACTCTTCTTCCACGAAGGGCATGACTGGAGCGTTACTCTCTATATCTGTTATGTGTTCCTGTCCCTCCAGTTGACTTAATTTTATCTTTCTCTTCATGAGGTAGTTGGCTATCTTTCCAAAATCAATATCCGATTTTTTGTACTCTAAGATTTTGTTATCCTGGGTGATAACTTCAACCTTTTCCTCGTTTCGGATCATGTAACCTTTTGATCGGATGGCCTTACCATCTTTCAGATAGACGAGATTGGTTTCTACAAATTGAAATACGTTTTTATCTCCTGGAGTTCTCTTCCAATCAATATCGCTTACAGATAAATTCTGCTGTCTTCCGTCCTTAAGAGAGATCACCATTCTGGAGTCAAAAATCTTATACTGGGCTGCCGAATAAGACTGACCGCTTCGGGTATAAACCTCAAAACCCCAGGTCAGATAAGAAGAAAACAAAAAAGTGCTTATCATCCATATAGTTGCCTTGATCATTTTCCTCATGATCGACTCCTTTAAAAAATCGCCGGGGAAGATTCTGGACGATCCAGGGTGAGAAAAGACTTCAAGCCATCCATATGGCAAATAGCGAACACAGGGGAAGATAACACGGGAAATTAAAAATTGTCAATTAACAATTTTTAATTTTTAATTGAGGTGATCGTTGAGTTTATCCCTTCGGATTTCCTAAGGGATTTTGGTGTCTAGCCTGGACCACTTCACTGCAGGTTGCACAGGGGCAGAGATTTCTCAAATATTCGGCACCGTATAAACTTTCATGGGCATCTGCCCATTTAACACTGACTCCCTGACCCGGAAAGCGGCGAATTTCAAGGGGTTGAACCGCTGCCGGAGGGAAAGTCTGGTTTTTCTGCCTTACTTCCAGGCATCCTTTACAAGGGCAAAGACTTCGGAGTAAATCGAAAGAGTAAATACTATGGTGATGGTCTCCCCAGTCAACTCCCAACGCATAGCGCCCTACCTGACTGAGCCGGAGCGGTTGAAACTTTTCAGGCAGAGGTTGTATAACCTGAAGTTCCATGAAAGTAAACTATTAACCCCGAAGAGTATAAAAGTATGGAGGTACGGGAGTGTAGGAGTAAATACTCCCATACCCCCACACTTCCATACTTAAGGTCTTAATTCAAATAGATAGGAATCACCTGACCGCAAGAGCATCGATTCCCTTGCAGGTCATATTTTAAAATACTATGCCAGGAACGTCGGATCAGAAGCTTTTTACAATTTGGACAATAGGTATTTGCGCCCTCCGAGAATACATTACCAACGTAAACGTACTTAAGTCCTACTTCCATGGCAATTTCCCGGGCCTGTTCCAGGGTTTCCTTAGGAGTTGGAGGTAAGTCTAACAGCTTGTAATCCGGATGGAAGGCTGTAAAGTGTAAAGGTACTTCGTCTCCCAGATTATCCAAAATCCATTTGGATAGCTCTCTAGATTCCTCCTTTGCGTCATTGAGAGTCGGAATCATAAGGTTAGTAATCTCGATCCAAACGGAAGTTTCATGTTTGAGGATTTTTAAAGTTTTCAGAACCGGTTCCAGATGACTGAGGGTGATTTTGGAATAAAACTTTTCGGTAAAAGCTTTTAGATCCACGTTAGCGGCGTCGATATATTCATAAACCGATTTAAGGGCTTCCTCGGTTACATACCCATTGGTTACCATTACGTTCTTCAATCCGTACTGTCTGGCAAGTTTGGAAATATCCCTTACATATTCTGCCCAGATGGTAGGCTCATTGTAGGTATAGGCGATGCTTGGGCATCGGTACCGCAGGGCGTTAAAAACCACGGCTTCTGGGGATAATTCCCTTGAATTGACCTGATCAGCCTTTGCTTTGGAGATGTCCCAGTTTTGACAAAACTTACATCCCATGTTACATCCTGCCGTGCCCATGGAAAAAATCTTGGTACCGGGCAGAAAGTGAAATAAAGGCTTTTTCTCTATGGGATCGATATGAATGGCCGCAGGTCGTCCGTAACCCAGGGAATAAAGCTTACCACCTATATTTGCACGAATAAAGCAAAACCCGGTCTGACCTTCCCCAATTCTACAATACCTGGGACAAAGATAACAATAGACTTTGTTATTTGGAAGGGGTTCCCAGAAATCAGCTTCCTTTAAGTCTACTTCCTCAACTCCTGGAATCTCTTTAACAAGGGCTTCATTCATAAAACTCCACACCCCTTTTAAGAAGAAACATTAAAAAATAAAAATTTTATACTTATGTTTATAATATACCCCTTTAAAGGGATTAAATCAAGTAAAGCCCCTTAAGAAACCTATCCCTTTATACTTTCTTTCTTGGAGCTTTAAGTCTACTTCTACCCATTTGCAGTTTTCATATATTCATCCACGAAGGGGGTAAAAGTATGGGAGCAAATTTCCTTGTACCCCATCAGTATTAAAATGTGGCCTAAATGATAGGGGCAGCCAGATAGATCTGTTACTAAAGGCGCCCACACAAGGTCGTCACTACCCATTAGGCAACATCTTCATGGGGAATTGGTATTACACTGTTTACTTAATTTTGATCTCATAGGGCTGCTTTCACTCCCCGACTCCCCTCTCCCGCAGCGTGGGAGAGAGGCCGGGGGTGAGGGCCACTTAAACATTAAGCAAAATTAAAGTAACAACGCAGTATTACGCTTACACTTTCACATTTTCACACCTCTATACCCCCAATACCTCCACACTCCCACACTTCCATACCTTCATGGCCCTTCTAGGACTCAGGGTTTATTTCCTGCTTTTTACTTGGGTTATCAGCACCACCGTAATATTATCGTTTCCACCGGCTTCATTTGCCTTTCTGATGAGGGTTTTACAGATCTCCTGGGGGGATTTTTTCTCTAAAACTATGGCCTGAATCTCTTCATCCGACAGCATATCCCACAGTCCATCGGTGCAGAGAAGAATCCTATCCTCTGGATTCAAGGGATATTCATGATACTCGGGATCGAGACCAAAGGGAATTCCGACAGCCTGGGTAATGCGATTTTTAAGGGGACTCATCCGGGCTTCTTCTTTACTCATCCTTCCAAGCCTTACCAGATTGGCTACATGGGAGTGGTCCTGAGTAATTTGAGTTATATACGAAGTATTAATCACATAGACCCTCGAATCGCCCACATGACAGGTATAGAGGGTCTGACCATGAACAAAAGCAATGACCAGGGTAGATCCCATACCAAGGTATTCCTGGTTTGCTAAAATTATTTCCAGGATTCCCTGGTGGGTTATTTGGATAGCCTGAATCATCGTTTCTTTAATTTTTTCCCGATTTCTTTTCATCTCAGAAATACGCTTCAGGGTAAAGTATTCAGCGGCTATTCTGATCGCATGGGAGCTGGCTATCTCTCCGGCATTATGTCCCCCCATTCCGTCTGCAACAAAAAATATATCGCGCTCGGGTAAAAGAAGATAGCAGTCCTCATTGTTTCTTCTTTTTCTTCCCCGATCTGTGGCTCCATAAACAAATTCTTTCTTCACTTTACCTCCTGGATTAAGCCATTTTATAGAAATTCCATTTCCGGTTACCTGATTTTTGGTGATACCAATTTTCATGCCATAATCTTTCCCGTTTTGGATCAACTTTATTATCAACTACTTAGACTCTAAAAGCTCTCCCTCTAAACCCGAAACAGTGGATATTCCTTTTAAAAACCATCCAATTATTAGACGCCGACGGGAAATCTATGAAAGGAAAGAGGGGATGGGCATTTTATTGTATTCAAATAATTCTCGGGTACCTCTTGACTTTCCGCTCAAGAGGAGGTTAAAAATAATAAACTGACAGGTATTAAAGCCAGAAGGTTCTTCAAATTTTAGGAGTAAGTTTTCAGCGATCGGCTATGAGGGATCGGCTTGGGAAACCGGAGTACTCTTTCTCTCCCTTTTTAAGGGCCGAAGGCTTATGGTCGTTGGCTGAAGACTTTTTAAAGATGCCCACAACGTATAAAAATTTTATTGATGGGGAATGGGTGGAGTCTTCTTCAGGTAAAACTTTTCCCAATATAAATCCGGCCGATACCGATGAGGTTATAGGCTATTTTCAGCAATCTAATGTAGAGGATGCCCGAAGGGCGATAGAAGCTGCCGTCCGTGCCCAGGAAAAATGGGCGAAAGTTCCGGCGCCCAAGCGTGGTGCGATCCTTTACAAAGCAGCTCAGATGGTGGCCAGTCGGGTCGATGAGTTGGGGGAGATTTTAACCCGGGAAGAAGGAAAAACGATTGGAGAGGGGAAAGCAGAGGTTCTTCGAGCTTCTCAAATTTTAAGTTTCTTTGGTGGAGAAGGGGACCGATTTCTGGGTGATGCCGTCCCATCCCCCCGAGAGAATGTATTCGTCTTCACCATGCGGAAGCCCCTTGGAACGGTTTCTCTTATTACTCCCTGGAACTTCCCCATTGCAATTCCGGCCTGGAAAATCGCTCCGGCTCTGGTTTCCGGAAATACCGTAGTTTTTAAGCCTGCTTCCTTAGCACCCCTGACCTCCCTAAAGCTGGTAGAAATTCTCCATGAGGCCGGGCTTCCCAAGGGAGTTTTAAATTACATTACGGGACCCGGTTCCACCGTGGGACTCGAGATGGTCACCAATAAAGCCATCAAAGGGGTTTCTTTTACAGGATCTTGTGCCGTAGGGCAGGGAATTTATCAACGTACCCAACAGAACATGGTCAGAACCCAGCTAGAGATGGGGGGTAAAAATCCCACTATTGTTTTAGCCGATGCCAACCTGGAAGAAGCGGTTAACATAACCATCAACGGTGCATTCTTCTCTACTGGTCAGCGGTGTACGGCCACCAGTCGGGTTATTGTGGAAGAACCCATTCTGGACAAATTTACCCAATTGCTCATCGAAAAAACAAAGGCCCTCAAAGTAGGAAATGGTTTGGATCCTTCGGTTCAGATGGGTCCTTTAGTGGATGAAAACCAACTGAAAACCGTATTGAGTTACATTGAAATCGGGAAGAAAGAGGGGGCGACCCTTCTGCTGGGTGGGAATCGATTAACCGGTAAGGAATATGATAAAGGCTATTTTGTGGAACCGACCATCTTCAAGGATGTAAAACCTACCATGCGGATCGCCCAGGAAGAGATCTTTGGTCCGGTCCTGGCCATTATGCCCGCAAAAAACTTCGACGAAGCCCTGGAGATTGCCAATAATGTTCAGTTTGGACTCTCTGCATCCCTCTGCACCACAAATCTATCTCGAACCTTTGAGTATGCCAATCGCATTGAAGCAGGGGTTGTTAACGTCAATCTTCCCTCTGCCGGAGTCGATTATCATGTACCTTTCGGCGGTATGAAAGACTCCAGCTCAGGGCATCGCGAACAGGGTCGGGTAGCCATCGATTTCTATACCGAGCTTAAGACGGTTTATATTAAGTATTAATGAATGGGGCGATAGGCAACAGGTTACAGGCGGTGATTAACGAACAGAAGGGCAGGTTTCTCTATGCCGGACTTAACCTGGCCCGGTTATTTTCTGCCCAAGGCCTGTTGCCCATCGCTTTTTTTTACCTTTTCAGCCGCCAGGCGTACCGTCTGAAAGTGAATATCGACAGTGTCCTGGATATTCCGGGCATAACCACCTGCCATGGTGATAGCAACCGGAATTCCTGCTGCCTGACAAAGGTTAAAAACCAGGCGATCCCGTTCGGCGAGTCCCTGTTTGCTCAAGGCAAGCCGTCCCAGTTTATCGTCAAAATAAGGATCTGCACCGGCCAGATAAATGGCAAGCTGGGCGTTGGCAAGTTCGAGGGCCCTGGAAACACCCCATTCCAGGGCTTCCAGATAGGCAGTATCGTCTGTCCCATCCTCTAATTCCACGTCGAGGTCGCTCTTTTCTTTATCAAAGGGGAAATTATTCACCCCATGGATGGAAAAGGTGAAGATCGTTGGATCTTCTGCCAGAATCGACGCCGTGCCGTTTCCCTGATGGACATCGCAATCTATGATCACCACGCGTTGCACATGTCCTTCCGCTTGCAGGGCCCGGGCTGCGATGGCACTGTCATTAAACACACAATATCCTTCACCGTGGTCTCGGAAAGCATGGTGCGTTCCCCCGGCCAGATTAGCAGAGAATCCGTCAATCAGGGCATTACGGCAAGCTCCAATCGTTCCTCCTACCGAACGACGGGCCCGTTCCACCATGGCCGGAGACCAGGGAAATCCAATACGTCGCAATTCCTTGGGGGTCAGCTCCCCATTCTTTACCCGTCGTACATATTCTGGGTCATGGACCCGCTGGATCTGCTCATCGGTAGCCGGATCCGGAACCAGCAACTCCCCGGGCCCAGCAAGCCCTGCTTCTATAACCCGCTGTTTGAGAAGCGAATATTTTTGCATCGGAAAGCGATGTCCCTCTGGAAGAGGAAGTACGAAATGGTCACAGTAAAACATTTTCATAATTTTATCGACGACTCAATAAAAGATATCCCTTTTCTAATCCCATTTCTACGTTGAAACGTTGCCTAAACTGTAGGGGCTGCCCTGTTTAAGGGGGATTCCGGGTGATCGCCCTGTAGGTTCTACGACATTTCTATTTAGATTTAGTCTAAGCAAATCCAAAACCAACAGCTAATGCCCCGCCTTAAAATTACTGCCCCTTCCTATTCTTACATTCACAGAAGAGTCTAATGAGGTATTTCTATATGAGATTGGATAACCGACATTGTTCCATTTCTTTTATTTCTGTAAGGTATAAAGGACTTACTTCAAGAAACCTGAGTATTTCGGTACGATCGAAAACATAAACCTTGTTAAGCTGGGCAAGGTTTAAAGCACTTTGGGTTAAAGTTTGATTGGTCACGATACCCAGCGAAAAAGAAGTCTGATATCTTTGTTCATAAAAGCCCTTGGATTTGAGGATTTCTCCTATAGCCGTATCACCAACCGGATTTCTGGAATGTTTGGTCTGAAGGAGAATATTATGCCCTTGAGAACGGGCGATGATGTCTGCGCCTTTGTCATTGAATTTGGGTGTAAGCTCTACCTGATAACCTTTCTTTTGCCAGAGCACGGCTATAGCTGCCTCAAACAGATAAGGATCTAGGGCATCTAAATCTTCCAGGGTAAAAGGTCGAAAAGTTGGAATTTCTGATGGGGTTTCAAGCACTTCATGGAATATCTCCTCTGGTGTGACTTCAGCACGTTCAGTGGGAAAGAGTGAGACACTGGCCAGCTCGCGTTTTCGTTCCAACAATTCATCGAGGATTACATCGAAGGATTTAAAATTCGGAGCCGTTGCCATAGGCAGATAGACGTAAACCTCTTTCTCTTGACCAATTCGATAAACCCGATCAGTAGCTTGATCTTCCTTGGCGGGATTCCAGTGTCGGGAATAATGGATTACATGGTTAGCGGCTGTGATATTCAACCCAACCCCAGCGGCAAGAGGTGACATAATGATAGCGTAGAACCCCTCCTGGCGTTGAAATCGATCAATAGCCTGTTGACGACTTTCTTTAGAAGATATACTACCCCATCGACTTATTGGGGTATCCCCATTCACAATACTTGCCCGAATATGAAATTTCTCCTGAAGAACCCTCGCTAAAAGCCGTTGAGTTTCTCGCCGGTCCGCAAAGAGAATGACTTTTTCTCTCCGCTCCTGGATGGATTTTAGAATTTCAACGGTGATCTGAAGCTTCGCAGAAGTCGTTATCAGTTTATCTACATGGAATTGGTCGATTTGTTTGTCTGGTAGAAAGGGATGATCTGAAATATCCCGCAGGGTCCAAAGGACATGAAGAATTCTATTCTGACGGTCTGTGGCATTGTTCTGAATACTCTTTGCTTGTGCAATTTCTTCCAGGTATCTCTGAAATTGTATTTCAGGCATCGCACATTCGCAGCGATGCTGAGTTTTCTTTGGTAACCCCTGGAGGATATCCTTCTTCAAACGCCGCTTAATATAAATCCCGATCCGTTTCCGCAGAGATTCTCCCAGTTGCTTCACATCGATATCTTTATTCTTTAAAGGATTTTGGTACTCTTTGGCAAACTCTTTGGCACTGCCCAATAATCCAGGAACTACAAAATCCATAATACACCACAAATCCACCAGTGTATTTTCCACAGGGGTTCCGGTAGCTGCAATTTTAAAGTCAGCCTTGAGGGCTTTTACAGCATTAGTAACCAGGGTACCGGGCGTTTTGATTTTTTGTGCTTCATCTAGAATAACCACCGACCAATCTATCCCGCAAAGCTTAAGTTGTTGCTTCCGTAAAGTTTCATAGGTGGTCAGAACAATCTGCCTGTTCTTTAAGTGGGTCCCGTTTAGGAATTCGGGTAAAGGAGAACCGTAGAACTTGAGAATTTTCAACACACAGGGTTCAAAGAATTTAGGATATTCCTTTTCCCAATTTTCCAGTAGGGAAACAGGTGCAACGACCAAATAAGGTTTATCCTCAGTGTTTAAAGTGGTATTATGCCAGTCTATAAATGCCAACATCTGTAATGTCTTACCAAGTCCCATATCATCGGCTAGAAGTGCGCCGGAATAACCATCCCTATATAGGGATTGTAGCCAGGCAATTCCCTCTTCTTGATGTTCAAGAACTTGCACGGTCATTTTGAGGTTGGGAGGATAGCTATATTGATGATGGAAAGTTTCTGTAGAAAGAACAGGTTTTTCAAAAACTTCTTCATGTTCCAACTGGTCGATATTTTCTTTGATAATCAGGACTTTTTTCCTTGAGGCATCCTCTTGAACCGGTTCGTAAGGATTTTGGAATTGATGTTCTGCCGTTCTTAGAATGATATCGGTTTCAGAAAGTGGAATCTGAACGCCTCGCCATTCCACAAAATTTTCTCCCTCTTGTAATGCCTTTTCACATAACCTCTTAAATTCTTTAAGTTCTGCCGGGCTCCTAAACCCAATTTTCTTTTTATCTCCATTCGACGCTTCTATCAAAATACCGGGGATCCATTGGGATTTATAAGGACTAATAAAAGTATAAAACCGAGGTTTGTAGAGTCCAATATCGATAACGCGTTTGCTGAATTGATCCAGGTCAATAATATCTGGATCAAAAATTTCCTGGGGCTGCTCAAGAATTTTTCTTTTCTGATCTCCTTGAACTCGACGATAAGTCTTGATCTTTTTCAATTCTTGTTGCTGAGGTTCTGAAAAGGGAATTCGGGTTCTTTTACCCTTTTCATCTTGAAGCGTATAAACAGCCTGAACCGTGTGGAAAAAATCAAATTTCTCTTCAA
Organism: Candidatus Limnocylindrales bacterium; assembly: GCA_035559535.1. Lineage (NCBI taxonomy): Bacteria > Bacillati > Chloroflexota > Candidatus Limnocylindria > Candidatus Limnocylindrales > Candidatus Limnocylindrales bacterium. Next base: position 158,148 of record DATMBG010000033.1, on the reverse strand, counting down.
ATTGCCGGGCATTGACTCCCTCCACTTCGGGTAGAATTTCAAGGGTATCGCCTTGGCCGATTTTAGGTTTTAAGCTGAGGTTTTTAGGTACCACAACCTGTTCGTTTTCTAGATAGCTGTCCAGTATTGCTGCAGACTTTGCAGAAAGTTCTTTGATCTCTGCAAAACGAAGCAGGTTACCGTTTAAGTTTTTCATTTCGGGAGGCAGTGCATTGAACTCATCCAAAGCATTACAAAGGGCAAGTTGTTGGGAAGAAAGCAGATATTGGGTACCATCTTCCAACTTCAAGAGGCATCCAATACGTTCTCCAAAAAGTTGTCGGCCTTGAGGATGCTCATAAAATCCCCATTTAAATTGAAAATCTTGTTGCTGTAACATTCCACTGGCATCTACCCGGATATCGAAGGGATAGGGTGGTGGAAGATTGAGTAGTTGTTGATCTATTGTAGATAGTGTACAGATTTCTTCATGGGGAACCAATATGGAAGTCTCATCAGCCAGAGCTTTACCGTTATCAAGGAGTTCTCGGAATAGGAGAACCTGGGCGTAGGCGTTAGCAGGGAAGGGATAATTATTCCATGATTTCAGAGGAATTGGTTGATCCCCATCCCCAAAACTAAAGATCCAATACTCAGGAGAAACCTGCCAGGTTAACATGGATTATATCTCCAGATGGGTTTTAAGCCACCGGGAAAGGGAACATTTCCAACCGGCGGTATGAGAGAGTCTTCCTTCATTCTGTATAGAAGTTAATGGTTTCCGGTTTTTAGAATGTCGTAAGGCATGAATAGATAAAGAATCTTGAAGGATATCAGGACAGATAGGATTGGTTTTCCGATAGGCATAAAAAGCACCCCCACATTCACTAAATTCGACAAAAACATAATCTTTTACCACCATTACAAAGGCTCTCTGACTTCGTTCAGCATTTTTAATAAATCCAAAATGAGTCTTCAAATACTCTTCTTTGATTCGGTAATCTCCGGAGAGCTGAACTCGATCCTGACGATGACCGTAAATTTTAAAATTCGATATATGTCTGGAGTAATGTAACCAAAACGCTTTTCTATCCTCATCCATGGTCAGTTTTTCAAAAAAGATGACAATGAATTGCTGTGTCAGCCACTGATTAAGAATTGTTTGAGCCTTCTTTAGATCACTTTTATCTGTCTCATTGGCACCTGCCCATGGTAACCATTTATCATCTCGTATCGGATCTCCAATTAGTTCGAGGGTAGATACTTTAATCCGTTCTCTAAGTTCTGAATGATCACCATTTTGTAACTTTAAGATTATTTTACAGAGGCATTTTTTTGAAGTATCCAGAGTTCGGTGTTGTTTCAAGAATTCAAGGATATCTGGAATATACTGTTCAAATTGTTGCTTCCGCATCACCAGGGATGTAAAGGCTTCTCCAACCGTCGAAAAGTATTCATAACCCTTCATGGAGTCAGGTAAATCTAGATACTGCCATACCTCTGAAAGCTTCTTTTGATTTTGGATGAGATTAAGTCCGAGAGAAATAGTCCCCTGGTCTTCGATATAAAATGGAGCCTTATGTTTAAGGACAAGTAAGGTTTGATTGTTTCCAGAATACCGGTTTATCTTCTCACCAACGAACCTCCTGAGTCGTTCTATTCCCGGATAACTCCAGTTTTGCAAGAGGGTACGAAACAATCCCCCTAACATTCCATCACGCCAATATTTGTTGATAATCTGTAAGGCAAGGGGAAGAAATGCTGAACTCAGGATAGATAACTTAGGATTTTCTTTAGGATAGGCCAGTGAACGAACAAGCTTGCGCACTTTATATAAAGTATCGAATTCTTGCTTTAGAACTTCTATCCCTTTTGGAGCAAGGGCCATAAACGTTTGATAGATTTCACCAATGTCAGAGGGTTCTCTTTTATTTCCCTGATTTTTCGCTGCTATATCTGCCAGGGCTTCAGTAACCTTTTCAATGCTCTCTCGGGTTTTACGAGAAATAATATATCGGGCGTCTGCGGCAAACTGATTGGGGTCAAAATAGAAATTAAGTAATGATTTCGCACTCGTCATTTTGCTCTCTCCTGCTGAGCCAGGATTTTACCAATTTGACTTTCGGCATCTGTACGTACACGAAATTCAACCCGGCGTGAGGCTTCTTTATCTTCTTCTCCGTTGGGCTTGATAATAAGTTTGCTGGACGAAAGACCATTAGCTGTGATTTTATCTCGGGCCCATTGTTTAAGCGTATCATCTTTAATCATCTGGAGAACATAAATCAAAACACTTCGCGTTCTATCCTGGGAAAGTTCCATGTTTTTAAAATAGGCTGTTTCTGGATCAATCTTATATTCCATCCACTCGCTTGAAGTATGGCCTTCAATCCTTATCTCTTCGATATTGTCTTTATACTTCGTGAACAGTAGCTTAATATATCTGGGGAAGAAGTCATCTAATATTACTTTAAATTTTTCCTTGAGTTCCGCTTTACCCTGATCAAATAGTACCTCAGGTTCCTTAAATCGAATAGATAAAGTATCTCTTCGCAGTTCAGCTCGCCACTTTTCAAGATCATTCTTGAATTCATTAAAAAGATCTTTATACAGTTCATCCTGGAGCTTTTCATAAGTTTTAGCAATCTGTTGAACCTAGTCGGCAACTTTTTGTTTTTCTTGAGCCAGTCTTTCAGCTCTATCTGCTTCGTCTCTCTTTCTTCTATACTCGTCTTCCAGCTTTAGTAAGGTAGCAGAAAGAAGCAGTATAAAAATCAACAGCAGAGAGGCCATTAAATCCCCTACCGACATGATAAAGGGATTATCTTCATCAGAGGATTCTAAGATCTTTTTTCCTTTTAACATGATTACTTATCCTACGAGCTTTGACTACGGAGTTTGTTTGCAAGATCGTTCAATACTTCTATACTTTCGCTTAGTTCCTCAATACTTCCAGAGATGGAATGCACGGCCTGAGAGAACAGGTTTGTAAATTGACCCAGAGCATTGTTAAGACCCTCTCGCGTTGTCTCCTGATATCGGGATAGTCCTTGTTGAACCTCAGAAAAAATATCACGCAAACCATCTTGGATCTTCTTGAATTTACTGGCGTAATCCACCGCAACTTCCTGAGCTTGTTTAAGCGATTCTTGAAGCCTTAGAAGCGTACTTTGATTGGTATTAAGAAATTCTTTAGTTTGTTGGATGAACTGTGTAGTAGACGTTTGTAAGTTATTACTGCTTAACTCCAGGTTTTTTACAACCGCTACTAATCGAATTGAGAGAGGTTGTAATTGTTCAAGTGCTCCTTGAACTTCGCTATTTGCTGTGGTCATAGATTCGGTTAGTTTCAAACCTTTTTCAAGTATATCTTGTGAGGTTGAATTAAGCTTCTGTACAGTCTGCGAAAAAGCTTCTAAAGACTCAGAGATTCTCTGGCTTGTTTGTTGAAAGGAAGCTGGTAGTTCGGATAGGTTTTCACTGGCTGCTTTAACAATATTTCCCAAGGTTTGCATCTGTATTTCCAGAGAATTTGAAAAATTATCCATCAACTCTTTACTAATCTGTTGGAAAGAATTCGGTATGGTAGACAATCCAGCTTCCATGTCGACAATGTTTTTTTTCAGATCCTCTGTAAGGGTTTTAAAGTTGTCTTCTAGACTTTCTATTTGTAATTTTGCCGAGTTGAATAGAGGTGCAGAAAACTGCTGGCCTATTTCTCCGAGGAAATTTTTTAAATCGGAAACAGCCTGTTCTATAAAAGTATTAGAAGATTCTTCTTCCAAGCTTTGTAATTTCTGTATCTGGGCAGTTAATTCCTTCAGGCTGTCATCTATTTTGTTTAATAAAGGAAACAATTGGATATTAAAGGTGCGCTGTACTGTCTCTTGAATTTGATCTCTAGAAGCGTTTATGATTGTTTCTGTAGCCAAACTAATCTTATCTGCTAGATCTGTAGAGAAAGATTTGAGGGCTTTTGTCTGCTCTTCGGCTTCTCGATGTAAATCGCGAAATACATGAGCCGGTAATATTTCTGTGTTTTCTTCATTGTGAAAAACAAAAAGCTCTCCTAATAAATTTCTAAGCAATCTAGCTTCATCTTCCTGAGCATATCGCAACTCGTCTACCTTTTTTAGCCTGAATTTTTGATCCAGAAGAGTACAAAGGCTGCTAATTCGTTTACCTACCTGATTGAACCAAAACTTTTCTAGCACTCCAAACATAAGAGATAATAGCATCCCCCAAACAGAAGACACAAACGCTGTGCCCATACCAGATAAAAGGGTTTGAATACTTCGCTCAATTTTTTCCGTGGATCCAATATCAAAATTTGCAATACCAACAGTTAAGCCTACAAACGTTCCCAGAATTCCTACTCCAACCAAAATACCCGGTACAGCCAGCCAGTAACGAAGAATCAATCGATGACTGAGAATACTTTGCTCATTGAAATAGATTTCGGCATCTTCGCTGGTCTTGGGTCGATTCTCACTCAGAAAGGTTTGAGCATATTGCATCCAATTTTCTTTTAGGAGATCTTTCTTTTGGATGGAGTCTATGGAAAAACTTTTTTCCGTCTGGCGGAGGGTGGTGATAATGCGGTAACATCTTAGGAATAACCAGACCGCAGAAATTACGAAATACAAAATGGTACCGAGAACCCACCAGGCCGTGAGCGTATTATCATCTAAGGTAAGTAAAGAGTGGAAAGGAAAAAGTTTATAAAGAAAATTCATAATTTAGCTTTTACCAGGGTTATGTTCCATGTACTCGTCCCCTTAGTATCGATAAAAGCCCCCCAAAAACGGTTTTATACCGTTTTTTCCTCTAGCTAAATTCAATCTTTAGACTGAATTAGCATTAACGGTTTTTATTGTCAAGCTAAACCTCAGACCTGTGGTAATGACAAATAGAAGGGCTATTATCTTGAAGCAGGGTAAAAATAAAAAGGTTAATACCGATTGTTATTGAAAATAACTAATAGAAAAAAGATAGTAGGGACACGGCATGCCGTGCCCCTACAGTTCCTATTTAATGAAGACGACAAACCCTGAAGGAAGTTAAACCGGTTGGATCTTTTCTTTTTAGTAGGACTTTAAGTACGGGCGCAAGGCCTTGTGACCTTACGAGGCGTTAGAATAGCACGTGGGGAATTCGTTAGTTTGATAGGTTCGTTCAAAGATTCCGTAAGGGTGTACGACCGTGCGCCCCTACTATCCTTCCGGTGTTTGTCCACTCGAGATCAGGCTGAAGTGCTTTAGAGATATTATACCCTGACATTTGCAATATAGGGAAATGGTTATTTATCCCCGCAAACCGGCTACTATCAAACATACCCAACCCCCCAGGAACGCCAGACCACCAAGAGGCGTAATCGCACCCAGCCATCGAACTCCGGTAAGGCTGAGAAGATAAAGGCTTCCAGAAAACAGGATGGTTCCCAGGACAAACAGCCAGCCGCCGGCTACAACCAGGGACCCGGGCCACCGGGTATAAGCCCAGCCTACAACCAGCATAGCCAACGCATGATACATCTGATAACGCACCCCTACCTCAAAAATAGTGAGCAGGTCGGCTGGTAATCGTTCCCTCAAACCATGGGCTCCAAAGGCTCCGGCAGCCACTCCGATAAAAGCAGAGATGGCACCTAAGGAAAAGAAGAGTCGTTCCATACTCGTAAACCTGACGTCTCCAGGCTAACTTTGCCAGCTAAATTCCCAGATCTGCCTGAAGAATCTGCTTGAGATCTCTCAACTCTTGTACTAGCTTGATAGAAAGAGGTTATTACCTTCTATTTTAATTTTTTCAGCTAAAATTTTGTAGCGTTATTTGTAGGGTTATACGAAAAAAGCCAGATTAAAACTTCGGATAATGTTTCTTTAGACTTTGTTCACCTCAATATGGGTAAGAATCCTCATACCTTTCAAGGTTTTCAAAACAACTATCCCCATGACGCCCATACGTTTATAGACTTTCTCAAGTGGAGGTGGAATCGTCTATGGGGGCGAAGATCGAATAATCCGAAAAAAGAGAGCTATCATTTCCCTTTGGCCAAAAATGATCCTGCTTTCCTTCGTCGAAATCGCACCGAGACAACTTTAACCTGGATCGGGCATGCCAGCTTTTTACTCCAATTGAAAGGGGTCAATATTCTGACAGATCCCCACTTAACCGGACGTGCCTCTCCACTTTCCTGGATGGGTCCCAAACGGGTGACACCGCCGGGACTTGCCCTTGAGGATCTTCCTGTCATCGATATGGTATTTATTTCCCATAACCACTACGATCATCTGGACACATCCACGGTGAAGCGGCTCTACCAAAAGCAAGGCCCAGGAAAGAGCCCCCACTTTTTTGTGCCTCTGGGACTCAAAATCTGGTTTACCAGGCTGGGTATTTCAAAGGTAACGGAGCTGGATTGGTGGGAGAGCATTCAAAGCTTTGGGTTTACTCTGTATGCAGTTCCGACTCAACACTTCAGTGCCCGTACCCCCTTCAATAAAAACAAGACTCTTTGGGCGGGTTGGGTCATTGCACATCCGGACTTTAAATTTTTCTTTGCCGGAGATACCGGATACTCCCTCGATTTCCTGGAAATCGGGCGCCGGTTGGGACCCTTTGACCTCTCTGCTCTTCCCATTGGAGCTTATGAGCCACGCTGGTTTATGAAAGCCATGCACATCAATCCCGAGGAGGCCGTGCAAATACATCGAGATTTAAACTCCCGATACTCGGTTGCTATGCACTGGGGAACCTTTAACCTCACCGATGAGCCTATGGATGAACCCCCCAAACGCCTGATGGCAGCGCGGGAAGCCGCCGGTCTGGCTCCTGAGACCTTTTTCTTAATGCAACACGGTCAGACGATCCATTTGGATCCTTTGATGAACAGGCATGAAAAAGATAAGAAATCTATAAATCTTAACGTCCAATAGCCTTTTCAAAGCAATAATCGAAAAGAAGTTCCCATTCACGCTTCTGGATCTGACGACAGAGCATGTCGGCCGGTGAACGACCTTTTAAGCAGGCTTCGCATAAATCAATAAAAGCAAAAGGATCCCATTTTGCCTGATGGATCAAGAAGGTGGTAGATGCATGGGGAGTCGAGGCTGAAGCCAGTTCCGCGGCTGCAAGTCGAAGGGATTCAAAAATAGGAAAATCCCCAACCCGCCGAAACCAATACTTACTGTTGGAAAAATCCGGCTCCCGACGATGCATCAGACCATGCCAGTAACTTCCTACAGGAGTGGAAATCGCTTGACTCAAGCGATGAGATTCATCCAGAAAATCATGATAAAGCCAGATAGCTGCTAAACAAGCATTGGCCATATCTCTATCTACGATTGAATGGGGCGCAAAGGCCTTCTCGGGGGTTAACGCTTCAAGGGTCTTCCGTACCTGAAGGTTAGGGACACCTGCATCCAGGGGATTTAGACGCTCTTCTTGAAGAAGCTCCTTAAAAACAGGCGTATAGACAGGGACACTTCCTGGAACTAATTCTTTCATTTTGATCACCTCCCCGCTTCAATGGGAATATGCGTGGCATCTCTTTGCCTTATTTGCTGAACGGCTTTTACCACTATCTCAATGGCCTGATCGATTTCTTCTTCTGTGGTCATTTTACCCGTGGAGAAACGAATAGTTCCCAAGGCATATTCTAGGGGAACTTTCATAGCCGCCAAAACTGATGAAATTTCTACAGAACCTGAATGACAGGCCGAGCCGGCCGAAACGGCAAGACCTTCCATTCTTGACAGGAGAGTATTCGCTTCCAGGTTTGCAAAACCTATACTTAAGGTATTGGGCAATCGTTTTTCAGGATGCCCATTTAATCTTATTTGATCCAGTTTCTGTTCCAGACCTTTGTGCAATCGGTCTCGCATTTTTTTCAGGGTGAATAGATTCCTGGATAAATCGCGTTTGGCAATTTCACAGGCTTTTCCAAGACCTACAATTCCAATTACATTTTCCGTACCGGCCCGCAAATTCCGCTCATGACCTGCCCCATGAATTAATTTCTGTAACTGAATACCCCGTCGAATATACAAAGCTCCAATTCCTTTCGGAGCATAAAGTTTATGCCCGGCAAGGGATAGAAGATCTACTCCCAGCTCATCTACGTTGGTAGGAATCTTGCCAACCGATTGAGCCGCGTCGGTATGGAAAATAACACCGTGTTGTCGGGCAATTCGGGCAATTTCCGATAAGGGCTGAAGGGTTCCAACCTCATTGTTGGCATGCATGATACTGATTAAAATAGTTTGAGGTGTCAGGGCTTTTGCCAGGGTTTCTACCTCTACCAGGCCAAATTTATTTACAGGTAAATAGGTGACCTGGAAACCCTGGGTCTCTAGATATTTACAAACGTTTATTACAGCCGGATGTTCAATTGTAGAAGTGATGATATGATGGCCTTTGTGACCATAAGCAAAAGCAACCCCTTTAATGGCGTGATTATTGGACTCGCTCCCTCCACTGGTAAATATAATCTCCTCTGGGCTGCATCCCAACAAATCGGCCACCTGCTCCCGCGCTTTCTCAATGGCCTTTTTTGCTTGTATACCGTACCAATGGGAACTGGAGGGATTCCCGAAATGTTCATAGAGATAGGGTTGCATAGTTTCGGCAACTTCCAGATCGATAGGAGTGGTAGCATTATAATCTAAGTAAATGGGTTTCATCTTCAGGTCTGAGGGCCGGAAGAGAGTTGAAGATACTTCAACACCTTCTCAGCCGTTAAAGCACCACTGTGGATACAATCCGGTATACCAGGCCCCCGATAGGCATTTCCGGTTAAGAAAAGTCCCGGATGATGGGTTAGGAGTCTTTCCAGGGTAGTTAAGCGATTCAGATGCCCGACCAGGTATTGCGGCATGACTTTTTCCCATCGATACACCCGGGTTAAAACGGGTTCCTGGGTAATTCCCGCGATTTCTCTCAGCTCTTCCCGGACGATTTGAATAAGAATCCGATCCTCCAGCGAAACCAGATCTTCTTGGTTAGCTCCGCCTATGTAGCATCGAAGCAAGATCTTGTCATCGGGAGCCCGATGAGGATATTTATTGGAAGTCCAGGTAGAGGCAATGATTCTACGATTTTCAACCCGGGGAACGACAAAACCAAATCCAGGGGGTAAGTGGGCGAAATCCGATTTTTTATATCCCAGAGATATGGTAACAGTTGAAGTATAGGGAATTTCTCTTAATACAGCCGCCAGGGATGAATTAAAGCTTTCTACAAAGTCTGCTGCTATATAAGCCGGTGTGGCTAACACTATCACGTCGGCCTGGAGAATCTCTCCGTTGGCCAAAGTTAGGTGGTAAACAGGCTGTAGAGAGGAGGAATCCGAAGAAGGCTTTATCCAGACCACAGGTTTACCCTTTATAAAAGATATCCGGTTTAGTTGGGTAGTCAAAGTCTGAACCAGTTCTGTAAGACCGCCCCGGAGGGTTACGAATAGGGTCCATTTGGAGGGGGTTTTTAGGGACTTCGGGATTTCCCGGCGTTTACGTAACATACCCCAGATCAGGCTTCTATATTCTTGCTCCAGGGTTTGGAAATTCGGAAAGGTAGCCTGAAGACTCATCTGATCTATCTGACCCGCATAGATACCTCCCAAAAGGGGTTCTGCGATTCGTTCCAAAACCTCTCGCCCCAGGCGACGGCGTATAAAGGCTCCTAGGGATTCATCTTCTCTTCCCACTTTGCGAGGCAGAAGTAAGTCCAGCCCCATCCGAATCTTTCCGGGTAGGGAGATCAAACCACTCCGAAGAAAGGATCTGATCTGAGTGGGAATCATAAAGGTTAATCCTTCGGGTAGTTCTTCCAATCTTCCTCTAGAAAACACATAGGTTTTACGCTGATCTTCCCGCGTGCCTATCAAACGATCTGTCAAACCCAGTTTTTGACAAAGCTCTAAAGCCCAGGGTTTGGTGGACAAAAAAGAATCAGGCCCCCCTTCGATGACAAAACCGTCTACTACTTCTGTAAGGATAACCCCTCCCAGGCGTTCTCGTCCTTCGATGAGGTAGCAATCTACTTGATCCCCCAAAGAGGCCAGTTGCTCCTGGATAAAGTAAGCAGTTGATAGCCCGGAAATTCCGCCACCTACAATGATAATTTTTTTAGACACAACCGTTTAAGAATGAGGGTATGGGAGTATGGGAGTGTGGAAGTATTTACCCTCCCACTTCCATGCTCCCACACCCCCACACTCCCACACTCCCACACCTCCACACTCCCACACTCCCATACTTTATAAAACTGCCAGGTGCTCCAAAATAACCGAAGCCAGAGCTTCTATAAAAAGAGGATCGGTGTTTAAAGATTCGATTCGTTCTAAATGCATACCCTTGGCAGTTGCTAAATTCTTAAACAAGATGTCGATATCGTAGAGGATTTCCACATGATCGGAGACAAACCCTACAGGAGCCAGGAGAACATTTCGATATCCCCTGGTCCAGAGATCTTCTAGGGTGGCTTCAACGCTGGGTCCTAACCATTTTTCCGAGGTTCGCCCCTGGCTCTGGTAAGCGAAATGCCAGGATACAGGACCAAGGCGTTGCAGAATCCCCTCTACGGTTTGCTGTAAATGTTGAGGATAGGGATCGCCCTCCGCAAGGATTCGTTCCGGAAGGCTATGGGCCGTAAAAACGATCTGGACCTGATTTCGAACGGAAGCAGGGAATCGGTCGAGTGCTTTTTTCACATGTTGAGCGATGGCTTCAAGGAATAACGGATGAGTATGCCAGCTTTCCACATAGGAAATATGGATATGCCCGTTCAGCTCGGCTTCTGCTTCTTTCACCTTCTCAATGTAAGCGCCGACACTCAGGCGAGAATATTGAGGGGCCAGAGCTAAAGCTATTAAGCGCTTCACACCATCATCGAGGATTTTTTTAAAAGTTTCTTTAATATAAGGATGCCAGTGTCGCATACCCAGGTAAACCCGATAAAGATAGCCCGATGACTCATGCCCGGCATTTAACCGCTCCTGCAAAGCCCGGGCTTGATCTTGCGTAATTTGGGGAAGAGGGGATTTACCTCCAATAAGTCGGTATCGATTTTTAATTTCCTCAACTAACTCAGGAGCCGGTTTGCGACCTCCCCGAATATCCGTGAAATAGGCTTCAAAATCATCCAGGGAATCCGGGCTTCCGTAGCTCATGAGGAGAACTCCTATCCTCTCAGGATTAGAGTTACCTGACATAATTTAAGAGGATGGGGGTGTGGGAGTGTGGGAGTATGGAGGTGGGAAAGTGTAGGAGAATATACTCCCATACCCCATCCTTTCACACTCCCATACTTCCATACCCCCATACTCCCACACTCCCACACCCCCACACTCCCATCTCTATCTTTGACTGAGTTCATGGACCATCTGGACCGTCGCGATGACATTTTCTACAGGAGTTTGTGGTAGGATACCGTGGCCCAGGTTGAAGATATGACCGGGTCGGTTTCCGACTCTCTGTAGAATCTCTTTTATTCGTTTTTTAAGCTCCGGCAAAGGGGCGAAAAGCGCTACAGGGTCCAGGTTTCCCTGAATAGCTATATGATTACCTAGACGGTTCCAGGCTTCATCTATATTTACCCGCCAATCGACTCCTATCACATCACTTCCGGCTTCTCTCATCAGTTCCAGAAGTGCAGCCGTTCCGGTTCCAAAATGGATGATAGGTACATTTTCTCTCTTCAGATTTTGAATAATCTGACGGCTAAAGGGGAGTACGTATTCCCGGTAGTCACCCGGGCTGAGGCACCCGATCCAGCTATCAAAGAGTTGGACAGCCTGAGCACCTGCCCGGATTTGGCTTTGCAGATAGGCCGTAACTACCTTGGCCAGCTTAGTCATGAGACTTCTCCAGGTTTCAGGGTCTTTATACATCATAGATTTTGTGAGGACATAATCTCGAGAGTGTCCTCCTTCGATCAGGTAGCTGGCCAGGGTAAAAGGAGCTCCTGCAAAGCCGATGAGAGGGATGCGATTGTTTAACTCGCGGCGAACGATTCGGATGGCCTCCAAAGTAAAAGGGACCATTTCTTCGGGTTCTATGGGGCGGAGTGCTTCAACAGCCGCTTTATCTCGAATTGGGTTGCGGATCACCGGACCTTCTCCCTGTGCAAATTCCAGTTGGATTCCCATACCCTCTACGGGAAGAAGAATATCGGCAAAAATGATGGCAGCATCAACCCCTAGCTTTTCAATAGGTTGAAGGGTCACCTGTGCTGCCAGCTCGGGTGTTTTACAGATGGTGAGAAGGGTATATTTCTGACGAATGGCCCGATATTCGGCCATATATCGTCCGGCCTGCCGCATAAACCAAACCGGGGTACAATCCACCACTTCTCGCTTGCATGCCTTCAGAAAACGATGATTCATTTTGATCCGGAGTCAAGGGTCAGGAGATCAGAGGTTAGAATAGCCTCTGACCTTTGGACTCAGTACCGCGAGTAATCAATTAGCTTTCGAATATCCTGATTCCAGGCTCCCTGCCATAGTTCTATCAAAACTTTACCGGGAGAAGATTTGTGACGGGAGATAAAATCTTGCAAAGGATCGAGATATATCCGTTCGTCTTGTTGGGATTGATTTAAGACCCGCTGACGTTTCAGCCCTTCCAAACTGATTTGAACAAGCTCTTGAACTAAATTTAAGAGGAGGTAATTGCGAATTCGGGCTTCCAGTCCTTGGGAACAGACATCCCAACTTAATTTAACCCATTCCTCCAAACTCCAGTCCTTGATCAGTTCCCAGGCGGCTTCTTTGGCCAGATCATCGTAAAAAATTCCTTTCCAAAAAGCCGGAATCGAAAGAGCCAGGTCGGGTTTAGGATGATCAGCACTTCTCAACTCGATATACTGTTTAAGACGTGCATCGGTAAAAATCGTGGATAGGTGGAGTTCCCAATCTTCCCGGGTGGCCTGATATCCTTTATATCCAGACTGAAGGTATTCACCAAAAGGGATTCCATCCATTTCAATCCACTGGCGGTTGCGTTGGATAAACAGCATGGGAACCCGAAGAGCATAATCAACGTAATCTTGAAATCCGGGATTGGGTTTAGAAAAAATCTCCGGAATGATGCCACAGCGGTCGGGGTCGGTATGGTGCCAGACGTAATAGCGCATGGTGATAAATCCGTTGAGCTGGGATCCGTAAAATGGGGAATTAGCCACCATAGCGGTAACTACAGGGGATAACCCAAAAGCCAGCTTCAGCTTCTCCATGGCATCCTGTTCACCGGTAAAATCTACAGCAGCCTGTACGGTTGCCGTGGCCTTCATCATATAATGGCTGAGAGGGCCCTTATTTTTTAAATATCGGGACATAATCTTGTAGCGACCCTTGGGGACCCAGCCGATTTCTTCTATTTTACTGACCGGTTGCATTCCAATCCCCAGGAAAGCGATTCCCATAGGTTTGGCAATACTATTAAGCTGCCCCCAGTAGTCTCGAAATTCCCTGGCCAGAGTATGTAAGTTATCATAAGGGGAGCTACTTAATTCTATCTGACCCCCCGGTTCCAGGGTGACCCGTGAATTGCCCCGCTGAAGGGCAATGATCGCTTCTCCTTCCCAAATAGGTTGCCAGTCGAACTTCTGAACCATCTCCGTCAGGATGGCCAGAACACCTTTTTCACCGTAGTAGGGGATGGCTTTTCCACTGTCTTCAAATACCCCGACCCCTTCACATTCCATACCGATTCTCTGCTTAGAAGGGGGTTTAGCTACCTGCTGAAAGTACTCTCTAAGTTCTTCCCTGCGGGTAATGGGGTGTTCCGATGTACCTACCTCCATATTGATCTCCTCTGCTAAGATATTACCTTGAACAGTTCCATTGGTTAACTAAACAGTACGACCTTTTCCGTTGGGATGTAAACTAAGGGATAGGATATCCCCTGGGATTATCTCAACCCTTCAGGCCACATTCTTACGGTGAATGGGTATAAGGTAATATCCTATGGAAACCCTATTTACGTCAATATATTTTGATAGGGGGAGATTTTTTCTTGGGCTGAGGTATTGAAAACAACAGAAGAGTTTGAGCAGGAAAAAAGGGGTGTAAGGCTTAGATCAGGAGCGCAGAAGAGTGATTTGCGCTCCCTTTTTAAAAAATTTTAATATCGGGGTCGTTCTGGGCGACTCAATTCATCTTCACGTGCCTGGAATCGGGATCTATCTACCCAGATTTTCAATTCAACCCGCCTATTCTGTAAACGGCCTTCTGGCGTGGCATTGGAAGCTATAGGTCTGGTTTCACCATATCCGATGGTGGTAATCCGAAAACGTTCGACCCCCTGGCTAATCAGGTAATCTGCAACGGATTCTGCCCGTCTTTCCGATAATCTTAGATTATAACTTTCACTTCCTACACTATCGGTATGACCTTCTATGACCACCCGGGTTCTGGGATAACGATTAAGAATATCTGCAACCTGGTTGAGACGATCCCTGGCTCCAGGTCCAAGAGCTGTGGAGTTGGTATCAAAGAGAATAGAGTTTGGCATCGTTACAACCAGACGACCCCGTTCCTTTCGAGTCCTCAGCTCCGGAATTCTTTCGAATTCCCGTCGCTGATTTTCCAGATATTCATCCTCTAAACGGGACGGAGGAGGAGGATTATCCCACTCACCGTAGTCCCATCCTCGATCAACTACCCGGAAAAAGCATTCTGCCGTATCATAATTTCGATAAGTATCCCCTCGAGGTTCTACCCTTAATCTTTGAGCCAGGTTGGTTTGCACACGTTCTTTCAGGGATTTAAACATTCTTTCATTACTTTCATACCCAGACCTCTCTCCCCGGAGTCCCCACTTATAGACCCATTCTGGCTCTCCCTGGTTATAATCCCAACTGTAATAGGGATCTAAGGAGAAAACCGCTTGAATATATTCGGTTCCGGCAGGACCCTCGACTACCAGATCATAATCATATCCTCGACCCGGGATCCGATAAGTTTGTCCCGCATTTACACGGTTATTCGGGCGATATCGATTGGGAAATAAAACTTTCACCTGTCCCCGAGTATCCACATCATAAACGGTAACATATCCATCTTCATTGGCTCTAAAGGAAACGGTTACCGTCTCTCCTGTATAATAAGATCCATTGCACCCCCTATCTAACCAGACATCCACCTTGGGTTCTCTAACCCGGGGTCGGGGAACCAGTTTAAGTTGTGGATTGGACATACTTGCATCGGGGTATCGAAATTCGGGAGTTGGGGGTGGATTTTGTGCACTAACCCCGGCCGGCCATCCACTTATCATAACCAACAAAATTACAGACAGATAAATTGAAAATCTTTTTATATGCTTCATGGGATCCTAACCTCACATTATCTTCTGGTCAAGAAAATACCCTCCTGACACTACCCCTTAGATCGGTAGGAACAATCTCTATTCCTCCCAGGCCAGGAAGGACTATCTTGCTTTGGAAGATCCTCAACAGAGGAGCCCTCGTGGGCAAAATCTGGGCCGAGTTTCCGATTGTTCCTACGCATTCAGGGGTCTATAGAGAGTGCTTTGCACAAGGGTTCTATCCAACCTACCTTCTAATTGTTGAGTTTGGGGCCGGTACCACATAACTTCTCGTTGCTGGACCTTTATAGCCGTAAGGGTAATTGCTGTACCCGTAATTGTAAGGATAATTGCTGTAACCATAATTATACGGGTAACCATTACGACTGTTGTAAGTATCTATTCCATGGCCGATGACTGCTCCGGCAGTCCCGCCTAGGGCCGTTCCGATCAAAGTACTCTGGGTATCATGGCCGATACCATAACCGATTAAAGCCCCTGCACCGGCACCGGTAACAGCTCCAACTTGGGTATTATAACCAGCACAACCGGATACATAAACCATCATTCCTGCCAACAGTAGCACAAATAAAAATTTATTTCTACTCATGATAAGGTCTCCTTTTTGTTCATGGTCCTTTGTCCATGGTCCCTGGTCTATCCCTTCAGGGAGTATAGTCCTGATCAGGATCACTGGCCTCCCTTCCGCCTAGACCATAGACTATGGACAAAGAAAGGTTTTATCGTCGCTTTGCTTCTGCTTCTGCTCTTTTGAAGGCTCCAAGGGCATTTTCGGTTTTTCCCTCGGCTTCAAAGACTTTACCCTTCTGGATCCATGCCGTAGCTCGTGTATCCGGTTGGGTAAAGTAGTTTAAGCTGTTATCTATGATTTGATGGGCGATTGCATATTGTTTAACCCGAATGAGGTTTGTGATGACGGCAGTCAACTCTAAAGCCACCAATTCTTCATTTTTTCCCTGCAATTTAAGTTGAAACAACTCATTCATTTCTGCTGCCACCTGAGGATAATTTTGGTTTTTAAAATGAATCCGAATGCGTTCATGGATGGCCTCCGCCTGCTTCCGTTTTATCTCCCCTGCATCTTGAGCATACCCCATGTCTATAAGGCCTAGGACCCCTGTTATTATAAAACAAAGTAACACCCTTTTTACTTTTATCATCTTTGATTAACTTTTCTTCTATAAGATCCCAAATGGTCTTTTCTTATAGAGAAAACGGATTTTTCTCCAGGGTCTCGCTCTCTGAAGGAAATGAAGACCCAAAGTAATTCACATTAAGATCCAGGGAAACCTCTTTAAAAGTATCAAACGGATTGTCGTCTAAACTCTCTATAACTTGAGAACCAAACGGATTAATCTCTAAGCTTATATGGGTCGGGCTGTGCTTTTCAACCCAAGCCATCAAAGTTCGCTTTTCCTGATACTTATCATACAAACTGAAGGTCATCAGGATCAGCAGGATAGCTGCCAGGGAACCAACCAGGGTTGGTGTATGGATAAAATAAGCATAACGTGCTATCAAGTCTTGAAGAGTGGAGAGGACCCTATCCCAGAAATCAACTTTTTTCCTGCTAATCTGCCGCTCTATCCGTATCCAGATGGCGGGATCAGGATCAAAAACCTCGGCTTCATCCATCATAACCTGCATCTTTAGCAAAGATTCATACTCAGTCTTACAATTCAAACAAGTCATCAAATGCGTACGAAGTTGCGCCGCAGTTTTCTCGTTCAATTCCTTATCGATATAGGCTGAAAGTTCCTGGCAACAAAGTTGACAGTTCATATCGTTAATTTAAATACTTTTTAATATGCTCTCGAACTTTAAGTCGAGCCCGGTGAATATCTGTTTTGACTGCAGGAACGGAGCGTCCTACAATCTCTGCAATTTCCTGGTAGCTATGATTTTGAATAGCCGCCAATATAAGTACGGTTTTTAATTTTAAAGGAAGCGAATCCAGGGCCGATTGAACAACATCACTTAATTCTCCATGTAAGTAGGCTTCTTCCGGGGTTTTTTCTGTGCTGGGTATTTGAATAGCTTCCTCCTCCAAGGGTTTAACCCGAGATCCATGTCGTCGTGCCTTTTGATATACTTCGTTTCTGGCAATACTGAAAAGCCAGGATTTAAATCGGCTATCATCTCTTAAGTTTTTAAGATCTTGGAAAGCCTTTACAAAGGTTTCTTGGGTTAAATCCTCCGCATCTTCTTTAGACCCCGTCAACCGATATACAAAATTGTAGATGTCTTTTCCAAAAAGTTTATATAGTTCGTGAAATGCGTTTACATCATCTTGTTTGGCCTTGCTGACAAGATCAATCAACTATCTCTTTACTCCAGAAATTAAGGTTTTCAAAAAGCATTTTCCAATTTAAGAGATGAGAGGAAAGCAAAAAAGTTTCAAAAAATTTGTTTCCATATCCACAAAATAGTTTGGGCAGAGTGATCAAGGCCCAATTTTGCAGTATTAAGAACGAGATGATAGAGGGTAGGATCTGAAATATAGGCATCATGATAGTGTCGGATATAATCCGAACTGTTCAGGTCGACTTCATAGATAAGGTTCTCGGCTTCCTCACGGCCCAAGTTTTTTAACTCCATAACCCGCTGAATTCTAAACTCAAGAGGAGCTACGATCCGCACATGGAGGGTCTTTGGAAAATCTTGAAGGATACATTGCCCACCACGACCTATAATAACAACCCCTTTTTCCCGGGCAGCCAGTCTATGCATAAGTTCTCGCATCATCTTAGCATAGATTTCTGAATCAAAGCATCCTGTGGTATCGAAAGGGGTTACCGGTCGATTCAGTTTTTCTTCCAATTCCTTCCGTTTTTGTCTGTCGATATAACTTTCCAGGTAATTCAGTATATTCTCGATAGGGTGAAGATCAAAAAATTTAGAGATAAATGCTTTCCGATCACTGTGACGTTCCTGGTCAAACTCTTCTACAAGTTTCTCATCTACTCCCACTCTTAACGCAATTTCATAAATTAATTCTTTATCAAACAGATCGAACCCCAATAGTTCGGCTACCCTTCTTCCGATATCGGTTCCCCCTGCACCAAATTCTTTGGATATGGTAACAACAGGCATATCAAGCTCCTCCTCTTTGTGACTTACAGTCAAAACAAAAGGCAAAAACCTGGACCTTGCCTTTCGGATGAAAAATTTTCGATTTCTTTAAGAATTAGCTAACTTAGTTTAAAAGTCAAGGGTTTTATTGGGAACTGAAGTCCGAGACAAGTGTAGAGGTTACGCATTGAAGGTTGGGATAAAAAATCTTTCTCCGAAGTCTCCAGGTTAGTTTCTACTTTTATTCTAATCTCTAACTTGCGGCCCCCCCCGGACTCCTAACTGTTACATTTTTATTGACAGAAACCGATCTACGCATTATTCTGTTACTGTAAATAGGATGATAAAGGTTAAGATATGCCGAAGTGGTGGAATTGGTAGACACACCATCTTGAGGGGGTGGCGAGGAAACTCGTGGGGGTTCGAGTCCCCCCTTCGGCATTATTAAAGACCTGATTCACAAGTAGAACATCTTACGCCTTTATAACTTTCATCCAGCGAGTCTCCCTCCTTTGTTTTTCTTTAGTTCCATGATGTTAGGTATTATACGTTACGTATTATGTGGTTATGGACAAAGTCGCTAAAAAGACCTTTGAAAAGCTCCCACCCCATGATCTGGATGCAGAGCAATCTGTTTTGGGAGCTATTTTAATCGATAACGAAGCCCTTTATAAAGCATTAGAGCTCCTCAGACCGGAAGATTTCTATCATCCTTCCCATAGTAAAATTTTCGAGTGCATGATTACCCTTTCGGAGCGGGAAGAGGTTATCGATTTTCTCACCCTAAAAAACGAATTAGAACGGCGCGGACAATTAGACGAGGTGGGAGGCCCTCCGTATATTGCAGCCCTGGTGGATGTAGTTCCTACGGCTGCCAATGTAGAATTTCATGCCCGGATCGTCCATGAAAAATCCGTTGCGCGACGGTTGCTTCAGGCGGCTATTCAAATTACTACGCGTTGTTATGACGAGTCGGAAGAGATCGACCAATTAGTGGAAGATGCCGAACGGCTGATTTTTGAGATCTCTGAAACCCGAATTCGAGAAGGATTTTCTCCCCTGAAGGAAGTTATCAAAGAGAGTTTTAAAACCATTGAAAGTCTTTACGATAAGAAGGGATTTATTACCGGTATCCCCACGGGATTCATTGAGTTAGACCGGCTTACCTCGGGATTACAACCCTCCGATCTGATTATTGTGGCGGCCCGGCCTGCTATGGGAAAGTCTTCCTTTTGTCTGAATATCGCACAGCATGTTGGCGTAAGGGAAAGGATTCCTACTGCGATTTTTAGCCTGGAAATGTCTAAGGAACAATTGGGAATTCGTCTGTTATGTGCAGAGGCTCGGGTAGATTCTCATCGGGTTCGAACTGGTTATGTATCTCGAGAAGATTGGCCGCGCCTTTCGGCTGCAGCAGAAACCCTTTCGGCAGCACCTATTTATATTGATGATACTCCCGCGATCTCTGTTCTAGAAATGCGAGCCAAAGCCCGACGACTTAAAGCGGAGCGTGGCCTCGGATTGATTATTGTCGATTACCTTCAATTGGTACGATCCACGAGGCGACATGAAAATCGTCAGCAGGAAGTTACGGAAATCTCCCGATCTTTAAAAGCCCTGGCCAAGGAATTGAACGTCCCCGTTATTGCACTCTCCCAGCTAAGCCGGGCTGTAGAAACCCGATCGGACCGAAAACCCCAATTATCAGACCTTCGTGAGAGCGGTTCCCTGGAACAGGACTCCGACGTGGTCCTCTTTATCTACCGTCCCGATGCCTATGATCCCGAAGAACAAGAAGGTATCGCCGAAATTATCATCGGTAAACAACGAAACGGCCCTGTCGGGACTGTTCAACTGGCCTTTATCAAAGAGTACACACGGTTCGAAAATCTAGAGACTTCTCACCGGAATGAAGGACAACCTTTTTAAAATAACCTAAAAAAATATAAAAAAATAAGAGGAGAGGGAGAATGGGAGAACAGGAGAACAACTACTTGCTCTCCTATTTTCCCGTTCTTCCCTCTTTGGCTTTGCGTCCTACCTTTGTTGAAGTTGATCTGGAAGGTCTGATCTATAACTTTTTCCTCCTCCGGAATCATGTAGGAAACCAGGTTGAAATCTTACCGGTTATTAAAGCAGATGCCTATGGCCACGGGGTTTTACCTGTTGCCCGTGAATTAATTCAGGCGGGAGCCAAGAAATTAGCCGTAGCAACCCTTGAAGAAGGAATAGAACTACGAGAAGCTGGCCTTCAGAACCCCATTGTGATCTTGGGTGGAATAGTGGACCGACAGGTCTCCCAGGTTATTACTTATCGGCTAACCCCCTTTGTTTTTGACTTAAAAACTGTACAGGCCCTTTCTCATCAGGCCATTCAAAAGGAGAGAATTGTAAAAGTCCATGTTGAAGTCGATACCGGCATGGGACGCCTGGGCGTTCCCTACACAGAAGCCCTCGGTTTTCTCGAAATCCTTTTTACATATCCTGGAATAGAACTGGAAGGTCTGGCAACCCATTTTGCTACAGCCGATGAACCTGAAGATGAATTTGTCAAAATTCAGATCCATCGGTTCTATCAAATTTACCATCAGGTCAAAAAAGCGGGCTATCCGATACCATTTTATCACATCTCTAATAGTGCCGGCCTGCTAAATGCACTGGTTAGCGACCAGATGAAGCAGTTTGAAGGGGTCACCGGGGGACTGACCCCCATTTTTAATATGGTAAGACCCGGCATTGCTTTGTACGGAATTCCCCCCTCCCCAGACCTGGCTTCTGTACTTCCATTAAAGCCGGTCATGAAATTTAAAACCGAAGTGGTATTCCTTAAAAGAGTTTCCCCAGGAACCCCTATCAGCTATGGAAGGAGTTTTATAACTTCTCAAGAAAGCCTCATTGCTACCCTACCGGTAGGATACGGAGATGGATACAGTCGGTTTTTATCCAACAAGGGAGAAGTCTTAATTCAAGGGAGGAGATGTCCCATTATAGGCCGGGTTTGTATGGACTTCTGCATGGTGGATGTATCCAGAATTCCCCAGGTAAGGGTGGGAGATGAAGTTGTTTTGCTGGGAAATCAAGAAACTGACCAAATCACAGCTACTGAGGTAGCTGCCTGGATAGGAACGATTCCCTACGAAGTTGTCTGCTCCATCGGTCGCAGAGTTCCACGGGTCTACCTTAAAGAAGGTAAAGTGGTCTGCGTTCGAGGACATGACCAGGTATACCGCTACTCTTAGAGGAAAAATGCCCTTAGATCTGAAAATTTTAATCCGGGGCGGTGGCGAAATGGCAACGGGCGTTGCGCATCGATTGGCTCGGGCTCATTTTAAGGTTTGTATAACCGAAATCCCACAACCTCTGGCAGTCCGGCGAGAAGTTTCTTTTAGTGAAGCCATCTACGAGGGGGAAAAAGAAGTCGAGGGGATTATAGCCAGATATGTCGACTCTTTAGAAAAGATTTTTCAGGAATGGGAAAGGGAAGCTATTCCCGTTCTAATAGATCCGGTCGCCTCTATCAAGGCGGATCTAAAACCAGATGTTTTGATCGATGCTATACTGGCAAAAAAAAATCTCGGAACCCATCTATCCGATGCCCCTCTGGTTATAGGTTTGGGTCCCGGTTTCCGGGCTGGTGAGGATGTTCACATGGTAGTGGAAACCAATCGGGGCCATCACCTCGGGCGGTTAATCTTGAAGGGTTGTGCCGAAGCAGATACGGGAGTTCCCGGGGTCATTGGTGGATATACTTCTGAACGGGTATTAAGGGCCCCAGGACCTGGAAGGACTCTGCACATGAGAAAGATCGGAGATAGGGTAAAAGCCGGAGAAACGGTTCTATATGTCGGTCAAACTCCCGTAAAAGCCCAGATTCCAGGAGTCCTTCGGGGACTTATTCGGGAAGGAATCCAGGTTCCCCAGGGAATTAAAGTGGGGGATATTGATCCCAGGGGAATTCTGGAACATTGCTATACCATCTCAGAAAAAGCCCGAGCCATCGCAGGAGGAGTTTTAGAAGGCATCTTGATGGTGTTTAATGGTACTTCATAAATCCAAACCCGACCGGGAATCCTTAATCCTCTAACGATTAGACCCCTAAATAGTATTTTTTCACAAGCTCGTGTTTGCCCAGTTCTTCAGGATTAAGACCCTCAAGTTCAATTTTCCCTTCAATGAGGAGGTAGCCCCGATCTGCTACTTTTGCTGCCTGATGAAAGTTTTGCTCGGCCATCAAAACTGTTAACCCATACCGCTCCTGGAGCTCCTTGATTTTTGCAATTACTCGACTGACCCAGACAGGTGCTAATCCAATAGAGGGTTCATCCACCAGGAGAATGCGTGGCTGAGCCATGAGAGCTCTGGCTATGGCCAGCATTTGCTGCTCTCCTCCACTTAAAGTACCCGCCAATTGATGCCTGCGTTCTGCTAAAATAGGGAAAGTTTCAAAGCAAAAGGCCAGATTTTGGCGTAAACTTTTACGGGCTTCTTTACGATAGGCCCCAACCAGCAAGTTTTCTTCGACGGTCAGTTTCGAGAACAGCCTTCTCCCTTCGGGAACCAGAGAGATTCCTAAATTTACAATCTCTTCCGGGGATCTGCCCGTTAACTCCATAGGTTGACCGTTCAGTTCCAGATATATTTCACCCAGGTTGGGAACCACTAGACCCATTATGCAGTGAATCAGGGTAGTTTTGCCATTACCATTGGTACCCAGGAGAACCACCATCTCTCCCTCATTTAACACCAGGGATATACCATGCAAGACCTGGACCGCTCCATAACCGGCATAGATATCTTTTATAACTAATCTACTCGCCAAGATAGATCCTCTCCACCTCTTCAATTTTCACAATTTCTTCCGGCGTCCCTTCTGCAATCTTACTTCCGGCATTGAGAACTACTACCCTCTGGGAAAATCCCATGACCGCTCTCATGATATGTTCAACCATCACGACGGCAATACCTTGCCGATTTAGCTCGTAAAGAAGTCCAAGAAGTTCGTCTACTTCCCCGGTAGACAATCCGGCCATGACTTCATCTAACAGGAGTAGTTTTGGTTTAATCGCCAGCGCTCGGGCCAGTTCTAACCTTCGCAGATCAATTTGAGTCAATTCGGTGGATTTTACATTCCTCTTTGAGATCAACCCAACCCGCTGAAGAATCTGCTGGGCCTCGTCTACTACCTGGGATTGTGAGGATTTTTCATGGGTCGCATACTCAAGGGGTATGCATACATTATCCAGAACGGTCATACTTGGGAAGGGCCTGGGAATCTGAAAACTTCTGGCAATTCCCAGTCGGGCCCTCCGGTAAGCCGGCCATGTGGTAATCTCTTGTCTATGAAAAAACACTTTGCCCCTATCACAGGCTTGAAGCCCGGAAATGATACCGATTAAGGTAGACTTTCCCGAACCGTTCGGCCCGATTAAACCAACTCTCTCGCCTATATAAATATGTAAGGAAACCTCCCTCAGGGCCTGAAAACCTCCAAACCGTTTGGAAATTTTTTCTACTTCTAGAAGTGGTACCGACATTAATTTGCTACCAAAACAGTAGGGGCGTAAGGCCTTACGCCCCTACGCCCGTACTAGTATGGAAGTGTGGGGGTATGGGAGTATGGGGGTATAAGTACTTATTCTTCCACACTTCCATACTCCCATACCCCCATACCCCCATACTCTTATACTTCCCCGATGTCCTCCCAGCTAAAGAATCTTTTTCCGGTAACGTCTGATGAGTCCTACGATACCGTCGGGGGCCAGAATAACAAATCCAACGAGTAGAAGGCCTACAATCAGCAGGTTAAAGACCGAGGAGACGGTTACGGTGACGGCTTGCTGTAAGGTGCCTAATAGTAAAGCCCCGATAACCGGTCCAGACCAGGTGGTTGTACCGCCGATCAAAGCCATGGCCAGACTGTTAACCGTTACATCCATTCCCATGGTACTCCGGGGTTCCAGATAAGTGATATAGTAAGGAAACGGTGCACCGGCGACTCCCATAAAAAATCCACTTATCGTAGCCGCTAACAGTTTCAGTTTAAACACCGGAACACCCAGGCATTCTGCAGCCTCTTCATTATCCCGGATCGCCGTAAGCCCTCTACCGATCCAGGATCGTTCGATGTATCGCGCGATAAAGATGGTCAACAGGGCTAATAGCACCATGAGCAGGTATAGAAACTCTGGATAGGTAGAAAAGGGGGCTACAGGTTTTGGTCGATGTACATACAGGCCCCTTGCTCCTCCCAAGGCCGGTGTACTTACGATAACCGTCTCAAGGACAACGGCCAGAGCCAGGGTTGCGATGGCGAAAAAAACACCCCGCAATCTCAACGTGAGACATCCGATGCCCATACCCAGGATGGCCGATACAAACCCCCCAAAAATCAGTGCAACGGGTAAGCTCGTTTTGAGATTCAGAATTAACATCGCCGCCGTGTAAGCTCCCAGAGCAAAAAAAGCTCCTACACCAAAATTTACATATCCCGTATACCCTCCCAGGATATTCCACGCCGTCGACAGAATGATATATTGCAAGATTACATAAGCAGCGAAATAGAAATAAGCCAGGTGAAAGATCAGCGGTACGGCCATGCCGACTGTTAGACAAACGATGAGAATCGGTACAGCTAATTTTTTCAAAAATCACCTCCCAAAAAGTCCCGATGGCTTGATCGCCAGCACCAGCAAGAGGATGCTGAACGAAACCGCCAGGGCCCAGGCCGGGCCGTAAAATGTCGAGGTAAGACTCTCGATTATGCCCAGGATCATGGCAGCAACCCAGGTACCCCCTATGCTTCCCATACCACCTAAAACGACTACGGCAAATGCTCTTCCTATGAACTCTCTACCGGAAGAGGGTTCTATAGGATTCATGATGATCATAAGAGCTCCGGCAATACAGGCAATTGCGATGGAAAGCCCGAAGGCAATAGATTTAACGGCCATCGGATTTGCACCCATCAACCTGACCGCCGTACTATCCTGAGACACCCCCCGGATGATCCGGCCCAAAAATGTTCGGGACAGAAAAAGATACAAAACCACTGTAATAAGTAATCCGACAATAAAAGGAAAGAGCAGGCGTAAGGGGATACCCAGAATGCCAATATGTACCGATTGACCGGTGTATCTGGACTCCACCAGCCTGTAATCCACTCCATAGGTCAACAATAAACTTACTTCAATCAAAAAAAGGATACCAAAAAAGAATACCAGTCCTCGCAAGGACTGTTCCCCTTTCTTTTCGAAAAAATGGTAATATCCTCGATAGAGAATCCATCCAAATCCATAAAAAATAGGCGCCAACAAAAAACCGGCCAGGATGGGATCCATACCCATCCTAGTATTAAGTGTATAAACCCCGTACCCACTAAGAATGGCGAAAACCGGATGGGCAATATTGGCAATGTCCAGCAATCCAAAGGAGAGGGAAAGTCCCATGCTGATGGTTGCGTAAAATCCTCCCAGCAGAATTCCTGTGACCACTGCGTTCACCAATAACTCAAAGCTAAACATACTCATTCACAAAGTCTATCTGATCCTCGCAAGAATTTGGAGAATGGGTCGAAAAAAAAACAGTTAATTTGCCTTAGCGTAATTCCCCAACTGGTTCAATCCGCGCTAAGCGAACCAAATCAGAAGTAAACTTATCTTTAGGGAGTAGGAGAGTCAAGCAAAAAATCAAAGGTCTCCCTATACGGGATGCAAGTTCATGGGATATCTTGTTGAATACCTTAGCAAAGATAAAGATAGAGGAGACTCAGGGCAAAAATAATCTTTGTGGCTTCCAGACCTTTACGGTTTACACGAACTGTTCAATGGAAAAGGAAGTAATACCAAATAAATATTGAAATCCAGATCGACTCCCCAAGCCCCCCCTTTCCTGTAGGGATGAGGGGCCCCCCATCCCTACATTCAGGAGAAGGGGTTCATCGGAAGCCAGCCAGGAGATCTTCTTATTTCTCCCTTGTGGGAGAGGGACCGGGGGTATACGCGCCAGGATAAGAGTGAGATCCCTGAGAGGGCCCCCTTAATGTCAAACGAGACGCTTAACCTGCTAACCTTCCCCCGCTTTGCAGGGGAAGGTACTTTGAAGCGAAGTTCCCTCCCCTGTGAAACGGGAGAGGGACAGGGTAGGGGCACTTTAACCTGGTGCCTATGAGGGCCGGGGGTGAGGGGAGAAGAGGAATAATCCAGAATTAACTTTACAAAATATTACACAGGCTTAAAAAATTTTTGACAGAATGCCCTGAAATCCTGTATATAACCTTTAAACCTAAAAAGGAGCTTGCTTAGATGAAAACTTTTATATTCAGCATGATTCTTTTTCCATTTTTTATGGGTATGGTCACTACACGTCTAAATGAAGAGTTAAAGACTCAATTTCCCGTGAAACTTAAGGAAGGTTACTCGCTTTTCATTCAGACGGAGGAAGGATGTAAACCTATCCAGGCCTGTTCCTGGCTCACTGCAAAGAAAGGAGATCAGGAGATCAAAATCGAAACCATCCAGGACCTCTCTCAAGTCATAGAAGAAGTCCGGGATGAAAAAGAAGCCCTTGCTCTGGTCAATTTCTTCACCTCCGAGTCCTATGGCTTTTTATTTAAAGATAGTCACTGCCGGACTCTTCAAAGAAAGACAAGTCCAAACCAGAAATTCCTGGTGGTGGATGAACAGACTTATCAGGCCTGGAAATTAGAAGAACCCAAAGTAGAACGAAAAGACGGTCAATTCCGGATTATTCGATTTCTGGCCTGCTATCCTCAATTGGATAAAGGAGAAACCGAGGCCAGACTTGTCAAAGTCTCTGAAGTGGTGGACAAAACGGGGAAATATGAAATGATAGGTAAGGAGGTCATTGCAAAGGGACCGGAAGTCCAAAAACTCTTGCCGTATTACAAATGATCTTTTACCCCGGGTCTCCGGTATTTGGTACAGAAGGTTCCTGATGCCGGGTAAGTCAAGGTGTAAAGTGCCCTCGGGCACTCCAGCTATAACCCATTGATCGGTCATATAGATGTTGCATCTGAAAGGTAGTCTGTTACGAATAGATTATCAACCCATTCCTGTGCTTCGGGTTGAAAAGTACGGGAACCAAAACGGGTAAGGGAGAATTTTGGTCGGAAAAGACAGAGCGAAACAAATTATAGACCTGGCGCTGAGCCAGAGTCGAAAAGTTCTTACAGAAGTAGAATCAAAGGAAATCTTGGAGGGATATGGAGTTTCTATTCCCCAGCAGGTATTTGTTCCTTATTCAACAGAAAAGTTACCGGTTAAGCTTTTACAGGCTGTTGAGGAAATAGGATTCCCGGCGGTTCTGAAAATTGTCTCTCCCCATATCCTTCACAAAACGGAGGTACAGGGGGTTAAATTAGGGATTACTTCTCTCCAGGAGCTACAGGCAGCTTACCAGGAGATCCTGGTTAATGCCCAGACATTTGCCCCACAGGCTGAAATTCAAGGGGTCCTGATCCAAGAGATGATTTCTCAGGGTCGAGAAGTGCTTATCGGAGTCAGACGGGATCCGGTTTTTGGTCCTTTTATCCTTTTCGGCCTGGGGGGTATTTGGGTTGAGATCTTCCAGGATACTACCCTGCGGGCTTCTCCCCTTTCACGGGAAGAAGCCTGGACCATGATCGGTGAAATTAGAGGAAGTCCTCTTTTAAAAGGTTACCGGGGGGAACCTCCTTTGGATCTAGAGTCCCTGGTGGAAACCCTTTTAAAAGTCTCCCGTTTGGTCGAAGATCTGGAAGAGATTCAAGAGATGGATCTTAATCCGGTTCTGGTTCGGGAATCCGGAAAGGGTTCTCTGGCTCTTGATGCCAGAATTATTTTAAGCAGGCCCCGGTGGACAGGTGATAAGGCATGGACCTGGGTTTCAAGAGATAGTGGACAGAAGGCCTTAGACGCGTTATTAAATCCCCGATCCATTGCCGTAATTGGAGCTTCCAGGAACCCTGGAAGTTTAGGAGAGCGACTTTTCACGAATCTCCTCCAACATGAGTTTCAAGGTAGACTTTATCCGGTAAATCCCAAGGAAACCCATTTACAGGGACTACCCTGCTATCCCTCTATTCGGGAAGTCCCTGAGCCGGTAGATTTAGCCTGTTTGGTGGTTCCTGCCGGGGCTATTCCGGGTATTCTCCAGGAATGCGGGGAAAAAGGGGTTAAGTCGGCTATTGTGTATGCTTCCGGTTATGCCGAAGCGGGAGACTCCGGTGAAGCTCTCCAGAGGAATCTGCTTGAAGCAGCTAGGATCGCCGGGATTCGGTTTTGTGGTCCTAACGCCATGGGGATCGTGAATACGGCAGCTCATGTTTTTGCCAATTTCAGTATGGCCATGCAAACGGATTCGATTCCACCCGGAGAGATTGCCTTTATTACTCAAAGTGGCGCCTTGGGTGGATCCCTGTTAAGTCGCCTTTTGGAGCAGGGAGTTGGGTTTAGTTACTTTATTGCTTCCGGTAATGAAGCCGATCTGGAAACCGCGGACTATTTAGAATACCTGACCCAAGATTCCCATACCCGAACCATCGTCCTCTTCCTGGAAGGGGTTCAAGATGGGCCCAAATTCCAGCGAGCCGGAAGAAAGGCTTTAGAAGCAGGAAAACCGGTCGTCGTGTTTAAGAACGGTCGTACAGAACTGGGCGGGATGGCCGTGAAATCTCACACGGGAGTTTTAGCAGGAAATGACCGGGTCTACGAAGCTATCTTCAAAAAGTTGGGAATGATCCGGGTTTATCAGGTAATGGATCTTTTTGATATAGCCCTGGCTTTGACCTGGCAACCCCTCCCTCAAGGAAAACGCATTGGAATTGTTTCCACTTCTGGTGGCGCCTGTAGTCTTATGGCAGATGCCTGTATCGAAGCCGGCTTAGAAGTACCTCAACTTTCCGAAGAAGTGGTAAGTAAAATTCAACAGATTATTCCTCCTTTTGGTTCTGCTCAAAACCCCGTCGATGTGACAGCCCAGGTTCTGGCTCATCCAAACCTCTATCAACAAACCCTCCAGGCAGTCTTGGAAGATCCCCATATCGATGGGATTATCGTCCTGTTGACCACCCTGCGAGAGCCTATTGCCTCTGAATTGGCCTGTGGAATTGTAGAAGCTGTCCGACAAAATAGAGAAAAACCCATCCTGGTCGTATGGACTATCGCCAAGTCCTTAGCCCAACAGGGTATCGCGCATCTCATGAATCACCGGATCCCAGTATACTCGGTCCCGGAAACAGGCGTCAAGGCTATGAAAGCCCTCGTGCAGTATAAACAGTTTGTTAAATAATAAAAGACTATACCTTTGCAATTTTAAAAGGTTTATCCCTGAAGGGGTCAAAAGTATGGAAGTGTGGGAGTATGGGGGTAGAGGGGTATATTCTCCTATACTCCCACACTTCCGTACTTCCATACTCCCACACTTCCATATTTTCACAGTCCTTTAAGGATAAAAATGTAAAGGTGTAGTTTGGATATTAAAGTATGGACTTCGATCTTACGCCGGAGCAACAAAATCTGAAACAAATTGCCTATGATTTTGCTAAAAAGGAAATTGCGCCTTATGTGAACCAATATGATGCTGAAGAACGCTTTCCCATGGAGATTGTAAAAAAAGCGGCTTCTCTGGGGTTTACGGGAGGGGTAATCCCGGAGAAGTATGGAGGAGCCGGATTGGATTATCTTTCCTTTACCCTCATCATCGAAGAAATCGCCCGGGTTTGTCAAACCATGGGCGCAATCCTCTCTTTACCCAGTGGACTTGCGGGTTCCGGTATTCTTACCTATGGAACGGAAGAACAGAAGCAAAAGTATTTGGTTCCATTGGCTCGAGGGGAATGTTTTGCCGGAACCGGGGTTACAGAACCCCATTCTGGGACCGATGTGGCCGCTATGGAAACTACCGTGGTCAAGAAAGGGGATCGTTATATCATCAACGGTCGTAAGGCCTGGATCAGCATGCTTAATGAAGCCGCGTTTTTTCTTACCTTTGCAACCCTGGATAAAAAGCTCAAGTCCAAGGGAATTTGTGCCTTTATTGTAGAAAAACACTGGCCCGGCGTCAGTGTAAAGCCGGAGAAGAACAAAGTAGGTTTCCGACCTCTTTCGACCGGTCAATTGATCTTAGAGGAGGTAGAGGTTCCGGCTGAAAACCTGGTGGGAAAAGAAGGTGAGGGCTTTAAAGTGGCCATGTGTGCCGTAGAAAATGGCCGTCTGGGAGTTGCTGCTCGCGCCGTGGGTTTAACTCAGGCCTGTCTGGACGAATCGGTGGCTTACGCCCAACAACGTATTGTCTTCGATCAACCCATCGGACGATTCCAACTGGTTCAATCCATGATTACGGATATGGTCGTAGGGGTCGAAAGCGCCCGATATCTGACCTATCGTTTAGCCCATTTGAAAGACAAAGGGCATGCCCGGGTTCGGCGGGAAGCATCCATTGCAAAAATGTACGCAACCGATGTGGCCATGCACGCTGCCGAATATGCCGTTCAAATTCACGGTGCTTATGGGTGTTCCTCTGAGTATAATGTGGGGAGATATTTCCGAGACGCCAAGTTCCTCCAGATCGTAGAAGGTCAAAACCAACTCCACAGGGCTTTGATTGCGGAATACGCCCTGGGATACCGACGGGATTAAACCTTTGTCCATTTTTCTATCGTCTGTTGTCCGCTGCTTAGGATTTCCTACATCGGACAATGGCCTACTTACGGCAGGTTCAAATCCTCCCGTGGTAGATCGGGAATCTTGGGTTCTTCGAGAGTCTGTTTGATGATCTCTTCGGCGGCTTCTACCACAGCTTCTGCCTCATTTAAAATGGTTTCTTCGTAAACAATCATAATAAAATCTCCGCAATAGACCAGACTGTGGATTTCCCGTAAACGGTCATGGGACTCCCGAACCCATCGGTTAATTCGGTCATCTACATCTGGAGTTATATCAAAACGTTTGGTTAGCTTCACCTTCAACCCAATCTGTTCCTCATGGCCCGTAGTCAATCCTAAACAGCGGACAACGGACCCAGAATAAAAGGCAGTCAACAGATAATTCCCTTGACCCTCATCGTATACGTAACTTATAGTTTATAATATAATCTGCTATTGCAATAGCAACCAATTTGGAAATTATTTCCACTTATTGAACTAAAGAATTTAGTGGATGTCAACGACAATAACCAGGAAAAATGGGATTATGAGTAAAAGAGCCAAAGTGATCCTCCTCCTTTTTATTTCCCTGGGGGTCCTTTTTATCCTTATCTCGACGCTGGCAGCTCTATTAATCGATCTGAATAAATATCGACCCCTGGTGGTTACAAAGATCGAGGAGACTTTACACCGAAAAGCTTATATCGGCCAAATTAAACATACCCTCTGGACCGGCTTAGGGGCTGAGATTAACCAAGTTACCATTCTGGATAAGGATGAATCCCGTCCTTTCATCCATGCCGATCAGGTCGTTGCCCGGGTCCGATGGATTCCGCTGTTGTATAAGAAAATAGAAGTTTCAACTTTAGTGCTTAAAAATCCCCATATTTTTTTGGAACGTGCCGAGAGTGGGGTCTGGAATTTTGAAGATATTTTACCTGTAACTCCCACAACAGCCTTTGAGAAATCAGATGGTAAGGAGATGGGAGAAAAAAGAAACCCAAAGATTCAGGGAGATACGGAGACTCGAAGACCTGGGGATTCTTTTATCTTCTCACCTCAGGTCGTCTTTGCAGCCTCACAGGCCCCTTCCCATCAAGGATCACGAACAACAAACGGTGGACAGGAACTGCCTCCTTTTTCTATCGATCTATTCAGAATTGTTAATGGAACGGTTATGATCCAGGATTTTAAGGTGAATAAAGAAACGACTTTCTCCCATATCAACCTGGAAGCTCAAGACATTGCCCCTGACTCCCGGGTTCCCTTTACATTGACCACATCTGTTAATGGAGAAAAACCTTCCACCGGAGGAACTACCAAATCTACTCCTGCCACCATCCATGCCTCCGGGACGATTGGTCCACTTCCTCGAAAGGGTCATTGGAAGGATATGGAATTTGCCCTAAAAGCCAGACTGGAAGAGGTCGATCTATCTCGCTTTGCCCCCTATTACAAAAGGCATATTGGTGCAGAACTCATTGATGGTGCAGTGGGAGGAGAAATTAAACTTACGGGTAAGTTAGGGGCTTATATCAACTCCGAGGGGACACTCAAAGTTACGGACTTTTTATGGAAAGACCCGGAAATCTTTACTTCTCCGTTAAAGGGAGTGAACGCAGCCGTTGATGGGGCCCTGTCGATAAACCTTCGGGAAGGAGATTTAAAGGTTGTTCATTCCAATGTCACAACTGCAGCCATCATGATGGATATATCCGGTGAGGTTGAGAATGTAAAGACAAAACCGCAAATAAACCTGTCTATTAAACTCGAAAATCTGGACTGGAATAAACTCTTTGCGCTCTTTCCCCCCGAAGCACGTCCTACCTTATTAAGAACCGATGGCCATCCTCCGCTTCACCTGGAGGGGATCGCAAGTATTGCCCTTCAACCCCAAGGCTCTCTCCAGGATCTTACCTTGACAGGGACTATTGACCTCAAGGAAAGTCAGATCCAATACAAGAATATCTTTTCTAAACCCCGAGGAGTGCCGGGGCAGATCGTCTTTGAAGGTCACTTTGGAGGAGATACTTTAACCCTTTCCAATCTGGCGGTGAATATCAACGACGTGCAAATGGTCGTGGCAGGAACCGTAGGAGATTTAAAAACCGGTGAGCCCGCTGTAGATTTGAAAATAACCTCCCAGTCCTTTTTACCCGAGAAACTTATGGAACTCTTCCCCCGTACGGCAGGGATTGATTCTAAATCTGCTTCTAAAGCCTCCTCAAGTCCGGATCGTGTAGAGGGAATAAAAATCTCAGGGCCCGGGAATTTGACGATCTCCCTTAAAGGAAAGCTCAAAGACTTACTGGCCGAGGGTTCGGTTAACTTTGACCAGAGCGAACTGAGATATAAGTCTCTCCTTCATAAAGCTCCTGACGTCCCCGCGAATTTAGCATTTAGTTCAAAGCGTAGAGAAGATGAGTTCAACCTGGAGAATCTGACCCTTCGGTTAGGTCCTTTGGTACTCAACGCTACCGGTTCGGTTACGGGAATCGGTTCAAAATCTGATTCCCTATCTCCCTCCATTCATCTGGAGGTAGTAACCAATAAATTTAAACTCGATGAACTCCAACAACAACTGACACCGGCCAGTACGTCTTTGCTTCCCACCGATGTAACTTTGACGGGTCCGACGGAGTTGAAACTCCAGGTGGAAGGTCCCGTAAATAAACTCCAGGTAATGACAGATCTGGACTTGACCGATAACGGGATTCGTTACAAAGATCTCTTCTCGAAGCCTGCTAAAATAAAATCAGATCTGAAGGTTGAAGCAGGATTAGACGCAGGCCAATTCAATATCGACAATATCACCTTCTCCCTGGAAGACATGGTTTTGAAAGCTACCGGAACTATCGGAAGTCCTGGGAACCCGGACTTAAATTTACAAATCGATAGTAATACCTTTGAGGTTGCTACCCTTTTAAAAGCCATTCCCGTAGCTTCTGGCTTCTTGCCTGAGGAAGTCATTTTGTCGGGTAAGACCAGCTTTAGTATAAAACCTAAAGGGAAACCGGAAAATTTGACCCTGGTCGGAAATATCAATCTGGATAAAGGCTATCTTCAGTATGGTCAGGTTTTCCAAAAACAGGTGGGAGTCCCGGGTAATCTGGATTTTAATGTAGAGATCAAAAAGGATGACCGTACTGGGCTTTCTTCACTGAACCTTTCCAACTCTTCCCTTCATTTGGGGAACTTAGCCCTACGTATAGATGGTTCCATTGAAAATCTCCAAAATCCAAAACTTAACCTGGACCTCAGTACAAACCCCTTTGACCTGGTGGAATTTCAAAATAAGTTGCTTCCCACCGTGTCCCTGGCCGATCTAATTTTAACAGGCCCCGGCCAGCTCCAGGTGCATGTGGAGGGGTCTCCCCAGGCCCTGGAAATAAAAAGCGGCGTAGATTTAACAAAAAACCAGATCCGTTATAAGGATTTTTTTGTAAAACCGGAAGGGGTTAAATCAGATCTGGCTTTAGAAGCCGGCCTGAGTAAAGGAGATGTGACCCTTAAAAACTTGACCCTTCTGTTGGAGGATCTCCAGTTGAGGGTTAAAGGAATCATAGCAAGAACCTATAACGGAGCTTCACCCCAACGCGAACCTCAGCTTAATTTAGATATTGTAACCGATGAGTTCGATATACAAAAACTTTTGCAGAAATTACCCCGGGTCAAATCCTCTTTACCTAAAGGTCTTGATTTAACAGGTCCGACCAGACTCCAGGTTAAAACCGCAGGTCCTCCCTCTAATCTTCGTCTAACAGGTTCCGTCAATTTAGACAAAGGAGAAGCCAGCTATGGGATCCTGTTTAAAAAAGCCAGCGGCATTCCCGGGCGATTGGAGTTTGATGTCATCGCCAAAAAGGAACGATTTGAAATAGAAGCCCTTAGGCTCAACATTAATGATTTGATTCTGGATATAAAAGGCTTTATAACCGGTTTTAACCCAACTGGAGTGAAGTCTTATGCTTCGTCGTTATGGGATCTTCACCTGCGATCCAATGCCTTTGCTTTTAACCCCTGGATTCTCCAGTCTGAGACTCCCGATGATCAGGGAAAAATCGACCTGGACGTGAGCCTGAAGGGGAAATGGGAAGATATTGCAGAAGGTCGGGGAATTAACGGGACCATTAATTTTAAAAAGGTCCGGCTGGCCCTTCCCAATTTACCCAAATCCATCGAAAATCTTTCGGCTTCTGCCGTCTTAGCAGGAAGAGAAATAACCGTAAAAGATTTAACAGGCCAGTTGGGAAGCTCTGTTTTTACAGGTAATCTAAATATCAGGGATCTGAACGCTCCTAAGGTTCAATTTGATCTCCATGCTTCTAAACTGAATCTGGATGAATGGATGGAAGGAAAAGATCTGGAAAAGAAAGCCTCCTGGAAGAAGAATCCGGAAACCTGGGAGTATAGAGACTCTGAAAGGGGTGAATTACCCATTTTTTTTGTTGCTGCTACCCCATTTGCAGACCAGGCCCCGGAACCGATTCAGCTTGTCCAAGACTCTAAACCCTCCAGGTCCCGTAAACCTGCCCCTGGAGAAGAAACTCCCCTTCCTAAGATGAAGGAAGAAAAACCCACCGGGTCCCGAACTCCTCAGCCTGTGCAGAAAATTCCAGGGTCCGGGTCCCTGGAAGACTTACTCAGGAAAATACAGGCCCAAGGAACGATTACTGTAGACCAGGGGACAGCCAAAGAATTCGATTTCTCCCGACTGACTACCCAGGCTCAGATGACCGACCAAGTCATTCGCTTGAATAACCTGGTCTTCAATTTTTATGACGGAACCCATCAGGGAGCTGCGGTAATAGATTTAAACACTACCCCAGCGGTTTACGAAGTTACTACCCGGCTGACCCAAGTTAATGCCCGTAAACTTTTTGCCGAAAAAACCTCCTTGAAACACGTCATCTACGGATTGCTTTTTGTTAACATGAAGTTGCAGGGAAAAGGATTCGACACCCAGGTACTGAGTAGAACCCTTACAGGAAGTGGCGATCTGGAGATACGAAATGGAAAATTCACGGCTTTTAGTATCTTTCACGAGCTGGCTCCACTCTTTGAGTGGATAGGTCAGATTGGAAAGGCTAAGGAATTCCTGGCCTTGAGTGAGCAATTTAAGAAAGCTCCTCCGGATACAGAATTTTCCCTGTTTAAAGGTCACTTTAACATTCGGGATGGACAGGCCGGTACCGGGGATCTGATGATCCAGGTAAGAGATCCCACCCAAAATCTTAACATGGATTTAGAGATTACAGGAAATCTGGGTTTGAATAATACGGCCCTGGATTTGACGGGCCGGATCAGTTTTTTCAAGGATTTTAAATACTATCCAGAATTAGTTAAATATTTTCCGGAACGTGATGGAAAAGTAACGATTCCTTTCCCTATTCCTATTGAAGGAACACTTTTTGAGCCGGAATTTAATCTGGCCGGTATTCAAAACAGTGTAGTTAAATTTGCAGCAAATATAGCCCTTCAGAAAGGAATCCAATTGGGATTGGATAAAATTTTTAAAAAGAAAGAAAAAAACACGGAACAGGATGTAGCGTCGCAGACCTCCTCAGAGCAGCAGCCTTCTCCGGAACCACAACCTCCTTTGGAATCCCAGGAGAAACTGCCTGCTCAGAAAAAACCTGAGGAGGTACTGGAAGATATTTCTAAAGGTATATTGGATCAAATTTTCAAAAAGAGAAGATAAATATGAAAACGATCCTGTTTGTCTGTACCGGAAATATCTGTCGAAGTCCTATGGCAGAAGGTCTTCTGAAGAAAAAGTTAATTGAAGAGGGTATCACCAACGTTCGCGTTATCTCTGCGGGAACCTGGGCTTATCCCAATACAACCAGTACACCGGAAGCTATTCAGGCAGCTCTGGAGAAAGGGGTAGACATCTCCGGTCATAGAGCCCGACCTCTTTCCAGGGAGATTATCCAGGAAGCCAGTCTTATTTTAACCATGAATGAAGACCATAAATGGGAGGTGGTTCGATTAGTTCCTGAAGCCCTTGAGAAGACCTTTGTTTTAACCGAATTTTCCAACAATACCCTGAAAAAAGGAGGGGTCCAGGACCCCTATGGGGGTCTTTTGGAGGATTATCGAAGATGTCTTTGGGAGATTGAAGAAGAACTTCCCTCGGTTTTGAATTGGGCCCGTCAGTATGCTTGAGAAAGGGAAGCTGGAAAGGTAAAAGGAAAGGGTTTCTTTCGCTTCTGATTTTTGAATATGGTTATTCATCCTACAGCCATCATAGATCCTAAAGCTGAAATTGGAGCCGATGTATTTATAGGCCCTTACGTCATTATTGAAGGAAATGTTAAAATCGGTAGAGGAACAAAAATTTATGCACGAGCCCATATTCTGGGGGCAACGGAGATTGGGGAAGATTGCCAGATTCATATGGGAGCTATTATTGGCCATGAGCCCCAAGATCTGGGATTTAAAGATCAGGAAAGTCTTCTAAAGATCGGTCATCGGAATATTTTTCGGGAAAATGTAACCGTTCACCGGGGGACTCAGAAAGGATCCATGACCTATATCGGCCATGATAATTATTTCATGGGAGGGGTTCATATTGCCCATAATTGTACCATTGGAAACAAGGTAATCTTATGTAACAATGCTCTGGTAGCCGGTTATGTCCAGATTGAAGACCAGGCCTTTATCTCCGGGGGGGTGGTTATCCATCAATTTACCCGGATTGGAAAACTTGCCATGATAAGTGGCTGGTCTGCTCTGTCCAAGGATGTCCCCCCTTTTCTCATTGCCCAGGGAAGGAATTGCGTTAAGGCGATTAATGTCGTTGGATTGAGACGGGCCGGATATGCTCTTTCTGTACGAAGGGAGATCCAGCGGGCTTTTAAAACCCTCTTCAGATCCGGTTTAAATATCCACCAGGCCCTCTCGATGTTGGAAGCTCAAGAATTATCCCCCGAGGTTCGTTACATGATAGAGTTTATCAAAAGTAGTAAACGTGGGATCTGTAGGGGAAACCCCCGCAGGCAGACCAGGATTTCCGCGGAAATGGAAGAAGATGAATGACAGATTGGTTGTTGGTTGCCTGTTGTCCGTTAGGAGGAGTCAAAGCAGGAAACAACGGATAACGGACTACACCCAACCCCCTAACCTAACCCCTAGAGACTCTGGACCTCAAAAATTTCTTCGGCACATTCCGCACAATGAACCACATCCTCCGGACTGTAAGAACAAGCCGGACAGCACGAAGCCCCACACTCTAAACAACCCAGGTCGTCTAAATAGGAATCAATCGGATGACCACAGTATTGACACGTCTTTGGTATCATAACCCCCTCCTGACTCGTTGAAAAATTAAAATTCATCTTTTCTAAGAACTAAAAAAGGCAATTTTTATACCAGTTTTTCACAACATGAAGGGTATTTTCGTTAAGTTATGGAGAACTAAATAGTTGCATTCTTACAGCCGGGATTCTTTTAGGGAATTCTTTTCCTTTTCCAGATACGGGATGAGATATTCTTGTCCCAGTTCCAAGGAGGCTTCTGACCCGGAAGAGGGGGAAATAAAGAGGAAAAACCGGAATGGAAGGGGCAGAGAAGTGGGATATCCCGGTCGCATATGTGACTTTTAAGTCCCACTTCCTCTCCTCTTTTAGGGGAAGAAGAGGTTGGCCTGTACCCGCATGTCGGTCCGCAACCCCGAGATATCCTTGCGAGGAGTGAGGCGAGTTGAAGCCCAGAGCAAAACCGGGGAGACAAAGCCATCTTATGGCTTAAAGGGATTATCTTGCTTCACTCACCAAAGCACACAGGCGAAAATGTTCTGTTATTGTCAGTCCGTAGAGTTGTTCCAACCAAAAAAATTTGCATTCTACTCCCCGAGATTGTATGATAAATCTGTGTAGACAGGAGCCTATCCCCTGTATTCTTCGAGTGACTCGAGGTCAAAGTGAAGTACCTGTTGATAAACAGAGATAGCACTTAACCTTTTAATTTTTTTTTTAATTTCCCGCAAACTCAACAAAGAAAAAAATAGGTAAATTTCATGAGAGAAAGAGACTTAGACCTGAATTCAGATGGATTTTTAGAATCGGCGCGAGAAAGTCCTTTTCCTGTTACCCTGGAAGCTGCCCAAAAAGGGCCCAGGCCATGGATCAACGTGCTCTTATTTATTCTGACCGTATTCACCACTACAGCAGCCCATGGTTTTTTTTACTCGATTCCCCTGCTGGCTATTTTATTAAGTCATGAATTCGGTCATTATTTTCTGGCGAGAAAACATGGGATCAAGGCCACGCTCCCTTACTTTATTCCAGCACCTCCCTATCTTCCAGACGGAACCCCCCTTTTTTTCTTAGGAACTTTCGGGGCTTTAATTAAAATCCGTTCCCCCTTTTATGATCGACGGGCTCTTTTCGATGTAGGCGTAGCCGGACCCTTAGCCGGAGCAGTGGTGGCTATTCCGGTTACCCTGATCGGACTCTATTTATCTAAAATTGAGCCAGTTCCGGCTCATACTTCCGGTTTCATCAGCTTAGGTTCTTCCCTCTTATTTTCTCTTCTAGGTAAATTAGCCCTGGGGGATCTGCCCCAAGGTTATGATATTTTCCTCCATCCTATGGCTCTTGCTGGATGGGTCGGCCTTCTGGTTACTTCGCTCAATCTCATTCCCGTAGGACAACTCGACGGTGGCCATATCATTTATGCCATGTTCGGAAGAGAAAAGCATAAAAAACTACCTAAAGTGATTATCCCGATCCTGACCCTGTTAGGAATTCTTGGATTAAACGGTATGATCTTGAAGATATGGGGTGTGGAGGAATCTCCCATGCTCTCCTTCTTAGAAACTGTAGGCTGGCCGGGCTGGTTCTTATGGGTTCTTATCCTCCTCTTGATGGTTCGACTCGGGCATCCGGCCCCTGTTAACCCCTACACACCTTTAGATCGAAAGAGAAAAATCCTGGGATGGATCTCCTTAATTCTTTTTATCTTAACTTTCACTCCTTCTCCTATTACTATCTAGATGATTACGGGATCTTGAGTAAAGATTGAAGGGTATGAAGTCTTATAAGGCAGTACTTTTCGATGCCGGAAATACACTTCTGTATACCTCTCCGTCGGTAGCCGAAATTTATCATATCGTGGCTAAGGAATATGGTTGTTCGGCCTCTATAGAAGACGTTCGAGAAGCGGCTAAAAAAGTTTATAAGGAATTCGATGCAGCATTTCTTCAGGCGAATTCAGAGTATCGACACTCAGACGAAGAAGACCGGCGGCGATGGGCCTTGCTGATCAAATCCACTTTTCAGCAGGTAGGATTCGACCGGTGCTTGGATGAGATTACGGAAAAACTGCTGGAGACCTTTAGAAACCCTGCCATCTGGCGGCTTTTTCCGGAGGTTATGGAAGTTTTACAGCGATTAAAATCAGAAGGGTATAAACTGGGTATTGTCTCTAACTGGAGCTCTGCGCTGTTGGACCTGTGTACAGCCCTGGAACTGGAGCCTCATCTGGATATCACCCTGGTATCGGCAGTTGTCGGCTGGGAAAAACCCAGCCCCTTCATTTTTCAAAAGGCACTCTCTTTATTAGAGGTTTCTCCAGAAGAGGCTATTCATATAGGAGATTCTTACCATCATGATATTCTTGGAGCTCAAAGCGTAGGTATAAGGGCCGTTCTCATTGATCGCCTGGGTACCAGTAATCATTCCTGTCCACGTATTAAAGATCTTCGGGAGCTTTATTCGCTATTAACATAATCTGCCGCCCATTGTCCGTTATCACTCCCTAACCGGCACAGGAGGATGGGTAAGTTAGAAACAGCTCCAGGTAGAATGAAAAACCGTGACCCATCATCCTGCAACGGACAAAGGGCTTTGGCCAATAGGAAGAATGAAAATCGGTGTTGATATTGGGGGGACCTTTACAGATTTTGTTTTTGTAGAAAAAGGGAAGATTTTCACGGCTAAACTTCTTTCAACACCTGCCCATCCAGAACAGGCCGTATTGGCGGGGCTCAAGACTATCGAAGAAATCGAGGAACTCTCTTTACAAAGGGAGGGCCTGTTTCAGGATTCTGTGCTTATTCATGGCTCCACCGTTGCGACCAATGCGCTTCTGGAAAAAAAAGGAGCCCGGACGGCCCTCATTACAACCCGAGGATTTGAAGACATTCTGGAGATCGGGAGACAAAATCGTCCACGAATCTATGATATTTTTGTGGAAAGACCCAAGCCTTTAGTGCCTGCTTCTCTACGATTTGGGATTTCCGAACGGGTCAATAGCGAAGGAGAGGTCATTTCGCCCCTCAATCTTCAGGAACTTCCTGAAATTATTCGGCAATTGAAGGCCAACCAGATCGAATCGGTTTCGGTATGTTTGCTTTTTTCGTTCCTCTATCCTGCCCATGAACAAAGCATTCTAGAGGCGTTAAGACAGGAGGGGTTTTTTGTCTCGGCCTCTCATCAAATTCTTCCAGAGTTCCGAGAGTATGAGCGGATGAGTACCACTACGGTTAATGCCTATGTTTCTCCTCTGATGCATCGTTACTTATCCGGTTTAGAAACAAAAATTCCCTGCCGGGAATTTAAAATTATGCAATCCAACGGCGGAACCATTTCCTCTCAAATGGCCAAAGAAATCTCGGTGCACACCGTGTTTTCTGGACCGGCCGGAGGGGTGGTAGGTGCAAAATATATGGCCGATCTGGCCGGGTATTCCCATATTATCACCTTTGATATGGGTGGAACCTCTACTGACGTCTCCCTTTGCCCTGGAGAATTAAAGATTACTTCTGAAGCTTCCATCTCCGGATACCCTATCCGGGTTCCGGTCCTTGCCATCCATTCGGTGGGAGCCGGAGGAGGTTCTCTGGCCTACTTCGATGAAGGGGGGGCTTTGCGGGTTGGACCCGAAAGCGCCGGGGCCGATCCGGGTCCAGTTTGTTATGGCAAAGGGGATCAAATCACGGTGACCGATGCCAACCTCCTGTTGGGAAAATTGGATCCTGATTATTTCCTGGGGGGAAAAATGAAATTGGATTTAGAAAAGACCCGGGAGGTTTTTTCAAAAATGGCCCGGGCTAACCGGATGGACCAAATTACCCTGGCCCAAGGTATCTTAGCCGTAGCCAATTCCAATATGGAAAGGGCCATCAAGGTCATCTCTGTAGAAAAGGGTTATGATCCTCGGGATTTTGTCCTGGTTTCCTTTGGAGGAGCCGGCTCTCTCCATGCCTGTGATCTGGCCAGAGATCTTGCCATCCCTAAAGTTCTGGTCCCTCTTAATCCAGGGGTTCTTTCAGCCCTGGGTATGGTCCTTGCGGATGTTGTTAAAGACTATTCACGAACCGTTATGATGGATAGCGAAACGGCTCTGGGGGGAGGACTGGAAGCGCCCTTTGATCAACTGGCCCGTCAAGCAATAGCGGATTTAGCCCGGGATGGGATTCCTCAAAAGGATATTCTGCTGGAAAAATTTTTGGATATGCGCTACGTGGGTCAATCCTATGAAATTTCCATTCCCATCTCCCGGGAAACGGAGAAAGATTACGTGAAAAAATTCCATAGTTACCACGAAATCCTCTACGGCCACTGCAATCCGGCCGAAAAAATGGAAATTGTCAATATCCGCATCCGCGCCCGCTATATTACCGAAAAACCGCAAATCCCATCCAGAAATCTTTCAGACCCGGATCCTTCCCCGGCCTTACTAAAGAAAAAGGAAGTTTATTTCCAAGCTCCAGGAGAAACCCGAGGTTGTATACCCTTACTTACCTCTTTTTATCATAGAGACCAGTTAAATCCGGGAAATCAAATCCAGGGACCGGCTATTATCCTGGAAGCCCATGCTACCACGGTTATCCCTCCAGATTGTAGGGGGGAGGTAGATCGATATGGAAACCTGCTCATAAATATTGGAGTTAGATGAGCTTTATGGAAAGTCCGGGCGCCCCGCCTGCCTCAGATAAGTTTCCAATCCCGAGAACTTTTTATTGACAGCTTTCTATAAGAAGTGCCAAGATGTAATTTTAGCAAATCTGAATGGAAAGTTCCGATTCCCTGAGATCCCGGTGTACGTTCTGTCCTTATCAGGAGCGATGTGAGCCGAAGCAAAGGGAATCAAGTAATCTGTTTTTTGCGCTGGGACTTTGGCGGATTTCGGGCTTCTGATCAAATCCGAATTTTGATTTCCCATATACCGGCCTGGGAATGAAGGTTCAATTCCGCAAAAGTATCGGTATTTCAA
This sequence comes from Candidatus Limnocylindrales bacterium, assembly GCA_035559535.1. Lineage (NCBI taxonomy): Bacteria > Bacillati > Chloroflexota > Candidatus Limnocylindria > Candidatus Limnocylindrales > Candidatus Limnocylindrales bacterium. Next base: position 114,912 of record DATMBG010000033.1, on the reverse strand, counting down.
ATAAAAGGAGAAACTTATGATTTGGAAGGAAAAATTGCCGTTATCAAGGCGCATTTTGCTTGGAGTAGGGATAGGAATTCTGGTTTTTGGCTGGGTTCATATTTCTTCTTCCATGGCCCAGCCGAAACCCATTAAAATCGGCTTTAGCATGGGGCTTTCAGGATCGTTAGCTTCAGCCGGAAAAGCGGCAGTACTGGCCATGAAAATATGGGCTGAAGATATCAATGCAAGGGGCGGACTCCTGGGAAGACCTGTAGAATTGGTGTATTACGATGATCATTCTAAACCTGCCGATGTTCCTGCCATCTATACCAAACTCATTACCGTGGATAAGGTCGATTTTGTGGTTTCTCCCTATGGAACTCCCCTCATTGCGGCTGCCATGCCTATAGTGATGGAACATCAGATGGTATTTCCCTGTCTCCTGGGCCTGGGATCCAATCAGGCCTTTAACTATAAATACCATTTTGAGATTATGCCCTCGGGTCCAGACCCTTATGTAGACTGGAGCGAAGGCTTCTTTGCCATTGCAAGCCGTCAGGAACCCAAACCCCAAACCATTGCCTTCCTGCATGTAGATAGTGAATACGGTGCCAATAATCTTTCCGGCACAAAGAAACTGGCCGAGAAGTATAACTTTAAGGTCGTCTATGAAAAGAAATATCCCCCGGGAACCGTAGACTTTACTTCAATCCTCCGATCCATCAAAGCCGTTAATCCCGATATGGTCTATGTGGCTTCTTATCCTACCGAATCGGCAGGGATTGTCCAGGCAGCCAAGGAGGTGAATTTAAAACCTAAAATCTTCGGAGGGGGTATGGTGGGTTTACAGTATACCTCCATCCAGACCAACCTGGGTCCAACCCTCAACGGCATTGTGACCTACTGGTTTTGGGTACCTGAACCTACTTTAAAGTTTGCCGGGATTGAAGAATTCTTGAAGAAGTATCAGGCCAGAGCCGGACAAGAAGGGGTGGATCCCCTGGGATATTATTTACCACCCTGGGCCTATGCGTATGTGGAATTATTAGGACAGGCCATTGAAGCAACTCAAAGTCTGGATCAGGTAACGGTTGGGGAGTATATAAGAAGCCATGAATTCAATACCATTGTAGGGAAGGTGAAGTTTGCCCCCAACGGGGAGTGGGAGAAAGGTCGGGTACTTTGGGGTCAATATCAGAACATTGAAAGCCGAGATATCAGCGAATTTTCCAAATCTGGGAGAATGGTGGTGATATATCCAGATGAATACAAATCGGGGGAGTTGATTTATCCATTCCCCGGCTGGCAGTAAAAATAGATGGTCAAATCTGCATTAGGCTTCGGGGCAGTAAGCTACTTTTTAAGGCACTTTCCGGGTATTTCAGGGGTAAAAGTAGGAGGTTCAGATATTGAATAGTACGGTAACATCTCCAGGTGTGGCCAGAGGTTTAAAAGTTGCTGTAATAGGAGGATCTATTGCCGGTTGTGCGGCTGCTATAGAACTATCACGGGCCGGTTGTTGGGTAACTGTTTACGAGAGATCTACCGGGAAGTTAAAGGACCGGGGTGCCGGGATTACCCTTTCTTTGTCGTTGTTTAAAACCCTCGTAGAGCGCAACCTCGTTGATCCGGATATGCCCCACTTTCCCGGTACGAAGCGCCCCTTTGTAATCCGCTCCGGTAAGGAGGAATGTGATTCCGGACGTATTCTCTGGGAGCAGCCCATAGCGGTTGTTTTGACCAGTTGGGATGTGTTATACCGTAATTTACGCAGTCGGGTACCCGACAATATTTACCATCAAGGATGTGAAGTCACCGCCCTGCAGGAGATAGACGGAAATTCTGTATCCCTGCGACTGGGGAACGGTCAAGAATTTCTCTTTGATTTGGTTGTTTGTGCAGATGGTCATAACTCGCTGGGGCGTCGTATGTTGTTTCCTGAACAGTCCTTACACTACGCCGGCTATATTGCCTGGCGTGGACTCATAGAAGAGAAGCTTGTACCGGATATAGAATTATTTGAAGGTCGCCTTACCTTTGCCGTCTATGAAAGAGGTCATTGTGTCCTGTATATTGTACCAGGTCGTCAGGAAGAAACCCAGGTAGGTAAGAGGCGACTGAACTGGGTCCTCTATGAAAATGTAGCGGATAAGGATCTACCCGCTATGCTTACCGATAGCCAGGGTTTTGTCCATAAAACCTCACTTCCGCCGGGTAAGGTCCCCGATGCGAAAGTGGCGTATGTCCATAACCTGGCCAGACACCACCTGCCGGGTTGTGCCAGGAATGTGATATGTGCCACCACCCAACCGTTCATTCAGGCTATTTTTGAAGTAGGCATACCTTACTATCGTAAGGGTCGTATTTGTCTTATTGGAGATGCCTCGGTCATTACCCGCCCCCACACGGCGAGTGGGGTCGTTAAAGCGATAACTAATGCCATTACACTGGCCGATTCATTAACCACCCACAACTCTTTAGATACGGCTCTTAGCCGATGGGATAGCGAACAAAGTGCAGCAGGTAACAAACTGGTTACCCTGGGGCAAACCCTGGGTACGGCCTTAGTTCAAAAGGTACCCGATTGGAAGAAGATGAGTAAAAAGGACATGGAGCAATGGTGGACGGTTGTCATGAGTGGCAAATACTGGTATGCGACAGATGAGGGTCGGGAGCAAAGGTAATTAACAACGATCCCCTCCAGTTGCTACTTACTATTTTCTGTTCGCTTGTGACAAGGGTAGCGCGTAGCGGTTACACAGTTGGGTAATTGTTTTCTGGAAATGGAACTCCCTCCTCGCCCACGGGGAGGATAAGGAGGGGAATGTTACAAATTTAGGTAATTATTTTTGGAAACGGAGGGATTCATGAGGTTGGTAAATAAAGTGGCCTTAATCACCGGAGGAGGTACCGGAATCGGAAGAGCTACGGCAGAACTGTTTGCCCAGGAGGGAGCTAAAGTGGCTATAAGTGGGCGTCGTAAAGAGAAGCTGGAAGAAGCGGTGACGGCGATTACCTTAAAAGGAGGAGAAGCCATCGCCATTCCGGGAGATGTGACCCGACAGGAAGATACTCAACGGATGGTCAGGGAAACGGTGGCCCGCTGGGAGAGACTGGATATTCTGGTTAACAATGCCGGAGCGGTCGATCGGACCAAGATGATGGAATCTACGCTGGAAAACTGGGATCGTATCATGGATATTAACGTAAAGGGAGTTTTCTTAACTTCCAGATCTGTCATTCCCCAAATGATAAAACAGGGTGGAGGAAGCATCGTTAACGTGTCTTCCGTCGCAGGTCTCCGAGGAGGACTTCCAGATGCTCCCTCTTATTCTGCAGCCAAGGCCGCCGTTATCACCTTAACGAAAACCATGGCGGTGGACTTTGCTCGATACCGCATCCGGGTCAATGCCGTCCTACCCAGTCTGGTCGAAACAGATGTGGCCCGAACCCGGGTCAAACCGGGCCAGACCTGGGAGGAAATTAAAGAGAAATTGATTCCCCTCTATCCCCTGGGCCGTTTAGGGACTCCAGAGGATATCGCCCAGGGAATCCTCTACCTGGCCTCCGATGCTGCTGCCTGGGTCACCGGTATTGAATTAATTATCGATGGGGGATTTACGGCAAAGCTTTATCCCGATCCAGAGTCTCAATAAGTTTTCCGGTTATAAAGTGGTTTCAACCCAATCAGTCCAGGATTTTAAGCTATCGAAGCTCCCCCGGGATCAAAATCCATACCCCATACAAGCCCGGCGGACTTCGACTTTAGGGGGAAATGTAATAAACATGCGTAACCTGACAGAAGATAACGTAACCGAGGCTGTACTTCAACAAATCAAGACCGATAACCCACGTCTTCAGCAAATCATGAATAGCCTTATCCGAAATCTGCACAATTTTATCCGGGAGGTGGAGCTCACCGAAGAAGAATGGTCCTATACCATCCAATTTCTAACCCGCGTAGGACACCGGTGCGACGATCGTCGCCAGGAATTTATTCTCCTGTCAGATACCTTAGGGGTCAGCATTTTGGTGGATGCCATTAATCATCGTAAGCCTGCGGGAGCAACGGAAAGTACTATCCTGGGTCCGTTTTATCGAGCAAAGGCTCCAAACCTGGAGTTAGGTGCCAACATAGCCCTCAAGGAGGAAGGAGAACCGGTCGTAGTGCGGGGGCAGGTGACCGATCTGGATGGAAAACCCATTGCAAACGCGCTATTAGATGTCTGGCATGCCTCAGCTCAGGGTTTGTACGATATTCAAGATCCAAGCCAGGAAATAAGTATGCGGGGTAGATTTCTCACAAATACCAGGGGAGAATATTGGTTTCGTACCATCAAACCATCTAGCTATCCTATTCCCCATGATGGCCCGGTCGGGGAAATGCTGGCGGAGTTTAGACGGCACCCTTATCGCCCTGCGCATATCCATTTTATCGTCTCAGCGGAAGGCTATGAAACGGTGGTGACCCACATTTTTGTGGAAGGGGACCCTTATCTGGATTCTGACGCCGTGTTTGCTGTGAAGAATTCCCTGGTTGCAGACTTTGTATTAAACGACTCGGTGGAAGAAGCTAAGAGGTGGGGAGTAGTGGCTCCTTTTTATACTGTTGAGTATAACTTTAAGCTGGTCCCTGTGAAAAAAGCCCGTCCTTGATTTCATCCCTAAAAATCTGTTTAACCAGAATCCCTTATGCAAAGGGAAAACGGGAACTGAGGTAAGCTATGGATCCTATACAGGTACATCTGGCAGCCCAAATGCTTTGGAATGCCTGGCAGGAAGGTCTAAAAATCGAGAATCTACCTGAAGCCTGCCGCCCTCGAACCCTGGAGGAAGGATACGCCATTCAAACAGCCCTGGTGACCTGTTCCGGCCGGCCTGTTTTGGGTTGGAAGATAGCGGCAACCAGTCAAGCCGGACAGGCGCATATCGGTGTAGACAGACCGTTAGCAGGGAGATTGTTGGCGGGAAAGATAAGTACAAGTCCGGCTACGTGGCCTTTAGGTACCAACAGAATGCGTGTGGCAGAGCTGGAATTTGCCTTTCGCCTGGCCCGCGATTTTCCCCCTCGGGGTCGGGATTACACCGTGGAAGAAATTATGTCTGGTGTGGCAAGCCTTCATCCGGCCATTGAGATACCCGACTCCCGATTCAAGGATTTTGATCGGGTTGGAGCGCCACAACTTATTGCCGACAATGCCTGCGCCTGTTTCTTTGTGTTGGGAAATGAAACTACTGCCGATTGGCGAAGCACAGAGCTTTCGACCCATCCCGTTTCGCTCATCCTGAACAGCCTGCATACCGACCAGGGATCTGGAGCCAATGTTTTGGGCGATCCGCGAATTGCCCTTACCTGGCTGGCCAATGAGCTAATAACCCGGGGTGAAGAACTCAAAGCCGGCCAGATCGTTACCACAGGAACCTGCCTCCGACCTGTCCGGATAAAACCCGGGGATCGGGTAGTCGGGGATTTTGGTTTGTTCGGAACGGTTGAGGTGGTATTTACCGACTAGCCAGGGAGTAGTAGAAAATTCCTGAAGGATCTACTCCTCATGCCGGATTTTTTTCCAGGTATTTCCACTGAGCAACCAGGCATTCCCCGTTAACTTATCAAATTTAATCACCTGTCGAGAAGAATTACTGATCTCATAACGATTGGAAGATCCGGTGAAAAGGAGAATCCCTATGATTACTCCAAAAGTTAGACCATAAATGAAACTTTTCCAATCTAATTTTAGATGGCCTAAAAAATTGAGTAAACTGCGCATTCCGTCCTGTTTCCTCCATAGCTACAGTGAGCGAACTGCACGGACGTAGAGGGGATTGGTCAGAAGACCATTGGACACAAAACCCAGGGCGAAGTAAACTCCCCAGGCAGCCGAAGCACCCTTCACGAAATCGGCACTCCAGCACCAGATTTGTGTCGGATCGAATGCGGGGTCTATGTAGAGATTTCCATTTTTTTCTTTAAATTCCATCAGGGAAGCCAGCTCTTCCACCGTAGGTAGACGCCAGTCTAGATAACCTGCATAATGCTTTTTATTCAGTTGATCGATATAATCTCTGGCCTTCTCCCAGGTTAATAAGTTTGAGGAACCTGATTGTTGCCACATAAGACCCGTAACCTGATCTACGACCACTTTGTCGCCGTTTAGGATCAAGGATACATATTCATGTTGAAAATCTCCTCTGACTCGATGGGCCAGATCATATTCCCAGAGATCGTAGGGGTGGTTAAACCCTCGTTCTTCAATCATCCGGACAATTTCATCGTTGGAGAGGGTTGTAGGCTTGCTCCGAAGCCGAACTTTAGGTTGGTTATAACCGGAAGAAGACGTAGTTTGTTTGCTTCTTCGATAAGCTTCAATTTCTTCGTAAGCCTGGTTGATTTCCTTTAGTTTTTCCTGGGCTTTTTGTTGGAGCCGGGGGTTATGATGAAAACGATCTGGATGCCAGACGCTGACCAGATCTTTGTAAGCCTGTTTCACCTCTTCTGGAGAGGCTCCAGGTTTTAAGTCTAAAATTTCGTAGTAATGATTGAGATCTTCCATACTTTGTGAGCCCATTTTTGTCTCCCTTCTGTCGGAAGAATCAGTCTGATAAAATCTCTTTGGGTAGTTAAAAATTCTGCAAAACCATTTTTTAGGCGGGCTGAAGAATCTGCAGACTGGAACTGACCACCCAGTCTTTGACTTTCCTACGATATTCCAGTACATGGGGTGCGTTGAGGTGCGCTTGCAGAAATGGGATATCTTCCCATTTTTCCATGATGACTACCACGTTATCCCGAATGGGTCCTTGAGCAGCAAGGGTTGTCTTTACATCGATGGCAGGTCCATATTCCAGACATCCTTTTTCTGCTCTAACTTGGGGAACTATTTTACGAAATTCTTCAAGAAAGGCTTCCCGTTTTCCTTCGAGTAGTTGAATGGTGGCAATGACGTAGATCATACTCTGCTATAGACAATGGACCATGACCCAGGTCATGGTCCATTGCTCCAGGTTCATAGGTTGTTATTCGGTGTTCTGGTTCTGGGCTCGCTTATGCCAGTCTGGATTCACAAACATATTTAAGCCCGGATCTTGGATAACGCCATCTATTTCTTTGGGCTTATGGGATTCTAAAAAGTCATAGTTTAATTCAACTCCCCAACCTGGCCCCTCGGGTAGGCTAAAATGCCCATCTATAACTTCAGGGTAAGGACGTCCGGCCTGCTTGACCTGTACATCGGCAAAGTCATTAAAGTGTTCCACGATTTTACCATTGCGTAATCCGGCCATCAGATGAAGGACCGCCGTCGTCGAGATAATCCCTCCCACATTATGAGGGGCAACCATCACAGAATAGGTTTCGGCCGTCGAAGCGATCTTCTTTACTTCTAAAAGACCCCCACACTGATTAATATCCGGTTGAATGATGTTTACACAGCGCATGGGGAAAAGATCCCGGAACTGCGCAGCGCGGTACAGGCGTTCACCGGTAGCGATGGGGATCGAGGTATGTTGGGCAACCATCTTCAATGCTCCTAAATCCTCTGGACGGCAGGGTTCTTCGATCCAGCCGGGGTTAAATCGTTCAATCTCTTTGGCGATCTCAATCGCCTGATGGGGAGAAAACCGACCATGCATTTCTATAAAAATTTGTACATAATCCCCTGCTACCGAATGAACTGCTTCAATCAACTCTATGGATCGAAAATACTCCTTCCGGGTTAATTCCATATCTCCATTCCCAAAGGGATCAAATTTCATGCCCAGATAGCCTCGACTGACCACCTTTTCGGCTGCCTTGGCAAATTGTTCTGGCGTACGTTCAACGGTATACCATCCGTTGGCATAGGCGGGAATCTTGGTTCGAACCTTGCCGCCCAGTAATTTGTAGACCGGAAGATTTGCTTTTTTACCAATACAATCCCAGCACGCCATTTCAACTAAAGCCAGGCCTGTCATAACAACTTCACCTGGAGATCCAAAATCCAATAATGTAAATCTCCGGTAAAGGTCTTCAATGTCATAAACATCGTGTCCCACAAAATGACGTTTGACGTCTTTCAAGTACTGAAGCACCGTGTGGGTTTTCCCTAAAACTCGAGCCTCACCGACCCCCCGAATCCCTTCATCGGTTTCGATTACCAGATACGTTAAGTTGCGCCAGGGAGTTCCTACCACGTAAGTTTGATAGTTGATTATTTTCATTGCAATCCTCCTTAAATTAACCCGATGTTGGAAGTTTTGCCAACATACCTGGATGAATTTTATCCTTAAAAGCGGGTCATTTAAATCTGAGAGGATCTTAAAACTTCTCAGGAAGAATGTCAAAGAAAATAACTTGCTCTTTCTCTTCTTCAGCCGATTCCTTCTCATTCACCAAACTTATAGAATTTTAGGTTAATCTTAAACAAATTTAGAAATAAGATCATATTGGCAGAAAAATTTTAAGTTCTTAAAAAATAAGTGCCATTTTGACTCTAAATTTTTTTTGTAAAAAAACACTTGACTAAAAAGTAATCATCGAGTACTCAAGTTTCCCTATGTTGGGTAGGACTCGAAAGAGCGAAGTGATAACCTGTTTAAGAGGTTGAATGGAAAAACAGGCGATCTGGCTTATCCTTCTTACCTGCTGTTTATTTCTCTGCTCATCTTGTGAAGAGTACCTGGTAAGGTTAATTTTGGGTCATTCACTGCCCTCACCTCCGGCCCCTCTCCCACAGCGTGGGAGAAGGGAGCCGACAAATCTCCAGGTCAACTTCTCAACCCCTCTCCCGAAGCTTCGGGAGAGGGGGTTAGGGGTGAGGGTAGAATAGTTATTCAAATTTAACTTTACAAAGTAACAGTCCCAATTTGTATTTTATGGGGTCCCTATACAGGCCTTAGGGAGGGATCGGTTTCAAACCGGCTTCTACGGTATGAAATACAAATTGGTATGAAAAATCATCGGGGAAGCGGCAACTTCCCTTTGGTTATGTCTAGATCAAACCTTACTCTTCTGGGCCCTGGAATAGGATTTTGTGTTTTCTTATTTCAGAGGATACGAGAGGGGTCGGGTTTTGGAAGGTATGTTAAATAAGATTCATCGGCTGCGTTCCTTACAACCCCTAAATTTAGAGAAATCCTTGGAATACTCCTGGCTAGCAAACCCTCCAGAAGATAAGTCTTACCGGATAACTCAAAGGATCTTTTTGGGATCTACTCCTCAAACCATCTACCTTATCTTCCTGACCATTTGGATTCTTTTATTTTCCTGCACCCGGGCCTATGCTTTGGATGTGGTGGTAAGCAATGTTTCTCAACTCGTCAATGCCATCGCTAATATAAGTCCGGGTCAACGAATCATCCTGATGCCAGGTACCTATGTTCTGACCGATCGGCTTAGATTCCCCTCCAGTCGATCCGGAACCCAGGCGGCTCCTGTGAGGATTATGTCAAGGGATGGTTTGGGAAGTGTGACCATTGATGCGAATGGGAGTGAAGAGGCTTTTTACTTCACAGGAGCCAGATTTGTAATTATTGAGGGATTAAGAATTACAGGAGGAGCTTATCATGGTATCAAAATAGACGCACCGAGCACAGATATTGTCATCAGAAATAATATCCTGTTTGATAATACCCGGGCCAATTCCCAAAGCCAGACCAGTGCCATCAAGGGAGGGGGTACGGCTCCGGTAAATGGCGTTTATGCCAGTCGGGTAACCATTCAGAATAACGAAATCTATCAGCTAACTCCCTTCCGGGGAAGTAACTTCCAGGGCATAGATTGCAATGCCTGTAAAGATTGGGTTGTACGGTACAACTACATCCATGACATTTGGGGGGCAAGGTTGGCAGGTACCTGCATCCAGTTTAAGAGTGGGTCGGCAAATACCATCATAGAAGGGAATCTCATTACCGGCTGTGGTCTTGTGGGAATCAGCTATGGAGGATTCGGCAACCCAAGCTGGGGCGGAGAGACCTATGAACATGTGGGAGGTATCGTCCGAAACAACAGGATTGCCATTTGCGCCGATGCAGGGATCTCCGTGATCAAGAATAAAGATGGAAAAATTTATAACAATACCCTTTACAACAATGGGTTTACCCCGGATGTGAGGGTCAGTGCCCTAAACGTAAAATACATCAACAACATCTTAGACAGGCCCTTGAATTTAAGGGATGGAACCATCGTTACGCAAAGCAACAATCTTGTTCTATCCTGGCCGTCAGATGGTAGTCTGTTTGTGAATGCACCGAGATATAATTTTCATCTAAAGTCGACGGCTGTTTTGGCCATCGATCGTGGTTACAATCTAGGTTCAGAAGTTCCTATAGATTTTGAGGGTAATCCCAGACCTCAGGGTCCGGCCTTTGATATTGGAGCCGATGAACTTGTTAAATACTAAGGGAAAAGCAGGTTCTTTTCTTGCCCAAAGCGGAAGGTAGCGAAAGTTTTCGTCGGCCATACAGTCGATTAAAACCAGGTAAACGGATCTTCCCCTGCTGTGAGACTTGACCCCATGAGGGTGAGAGCTATGTGTTGGAGCTCAAAGCCCGGGAAGATCCCTGTTCCTTGGGGTCCCGGTCAGGTAGCCTTGCCTTGCTTCGCCAAAAACCAGTCTATCAACTTGCGTGCAATACTGATTTTATTAGGTAAAGCGGGCAGGTTGTCGGCCGTAAACCAACCTGCTGCTTCAATCTCTTCATCCTCTACAACGATCTCACCCCCTGCATAAACCGCCGTAAATGCAATCATGAGGGAATGGGGAAATGGCCAGGGTTGACTGCCGAAGTAATGGATATCTTTGACATCAATTCCCGTTTCTTCCTTGACTTCTCGCACCACGGCTTCTTCCAGGGTTTCGCCCGGGTCTACAAAGCCTGCAATGACACTGTACATACCCGGTGGAAAACGGTGGGATCTGGCCAGCAGGATTTGAGAGTCGCGTTCAACGAGAACGATAATAGCCGGAGATAAGCGGGGATAGTTTACTAAACCACATTGGAGACATTCCTTGGCCCGTTCCCTGGATCTGGTTATCATTCTGGATCCACACTTTCCACAAAACTGATGGGTTCGATCCCAGTCTACGATCTGCACAGCCCGTCCGGCTATCCAGAAAAGGTCTTCTTCCAAACGATTGAATAACTGACGTAAACCTTGAAAAGCCATGCCTTCCGGCGGTTTGGTATCTTCAGCCAGTTCAATTGAGTAACAGGGGCGCCCTTCTAGAAGACCCAAATAATGTTGCCGGATGGCGGTTACCCCTAATCGGGAAAAGTCCACCTCACAGGGAATACGGACCGAAGAATCTTCCAGGTAAACCAGAAGATTATTTCCCTGGAAGGCAAACCACCAGGATAATCCCGTATACTTGGTTGGAGGTACGATACCGGGGATAAAAGTCTTTTGTAAGGAAAGGTTGGGAGCCGTCATATTTGTTCCAAAAGGACAAAGGTATAGGTATTACGAAAAATTTCTTGTTTCTCCTTAAATATCTTAACCAGAAACCGCCAGAACCATGCAAAGGGCATTTCTCGTTTCAGGCGACGACCTTCTTCTACCGAAGATCGAACTTCCAGGACCTTCCAGCCATACGGATTGAAAAAAGTAGCCCCTTCCACCGGAGCGAAGTGAAAGGCAATACGACCTGTACCAAGTTGCTTCTTCCATAATTTCTGAATTCGTTGAAGCGCAAGGGGAGATATTAAATCCAGTAACCACCACCGGAAAGTGGGTTGGGTGGAAAGATCCTGGGCCAGGGAAGCAATCTGATCGGAGGTGAGATAGGGGCTAAGACCTTCACTTACCACAAGTACACGTCGAGAGAGGGCACCTATCTGGTTGAAAAGAGCCCGCCGCGCGGTGACGTCCATCAGGTCCATCTTTACAATTTCCAAAGAACAGGCCGGCCTTATATCGACCAGCTTTTTTTCCTTATAGGTAAGGATATCGGGTAAATCCACTTCGATCCATCTTAATGAAGCGGGTAAGGGGAGCCGGTAAGGCCGGGTATCGAGACCTGAGGCGAGATTCAAAACAGTATCCACCTGTTGAGTCTGAACAGCCCACAGGATCATTTCGTCAAATACACAGGTACGTACAATTACGGCCCAGGCGCTGGACATACCTCGTGGTAAAGTTCGAACGATCCTTTCCCCCTGTTCCCCGGCTAAGAGACGTGCATAGGGGTCTCGAAAATGGGCATCCGTCCTTTCCGTCTCCATCGCACGATATACAGCAACCCAACGGGCCGTATCGGATATATGTTCCATGGGGGTCGTCCTGCTAAGTTTCCGGTAATTACAAGCAATTCCTATCTTACACCCTGAACCTGCAGGACGTCAAAATATTTTTAGGAAAATTTACCCCGTAAGAATCTGCTTGCTTTTTTATCCTGAAAGAGATACAAAGCTATTTTGAGATTCTAGACGGTTCTAAACCCTGTTGGGATACCGTTAATCCCATGAAAAAGAGAATAATTCACGGAAAATTTTTACCTGACATGGAAAATTATACTCCGTCCCATATCGAAAAAGAAATTCTGGATTTATTAAAAAAGAAAAACCGGGATTACCTTACGGTTAAACAAATTGTAGACGGAATTTCTTCCACCTCGCGGAAACACTTGGGTCTCTCCAGGGAGGCGACAAATTCAGAGATCCTGATTAAATTGACTTCCCATTTGGGCGATGGTTTACAAATTTACCAGGCGGCGAGGTCTACCTACATTGGTTACAGAAAATCGGTGGAAGAACTTATTCTAAACAAAATCAGACAAAAACCGGGCTTATCTTCCAGACAATTGGGTCGAGAGCTTCCCGTGCTCAAGAAAAATTACCTCAAGGCCCTCAACCATCTCCTGGAGAAAAGTTTTGTTGTTTGTATTCTTAAAGAAGATCATTCGGTTTCTCTCAAGATTTCTGATAAAGTTCCGATACCTGGGATAGACAAAGAAGCCCCTACAGATGATCGGACGGCTTTTAAGCAAGCTTATTACCGGGTTGGTAAGGGGCGTAGTTTTATTCCGATTCATCAAATTCGCGAGTATCTTCGCTGGCCTCGGGAACGGTTTGATAGGGTTCTTACGGAGTTGATGGCCGATTATGCCGTAGAACTCCATGGAGGAGATCCTTCAACGATGACCGAAGCGGAGATAAAAAACTCTTTTATGGATGAGAGCGGGATGCTTTATATAACCTTAAGTTGGAGAGGTGAGGAAATAAGATGACGACCGAGGAGAAACTTGAAATTTTAAGATGGAGGAATCCCTTTACTTCCTCCAGTGTTGGAGATCCCCGGGAAGGAGTCTATCCGGATGTTCCTTCCATTAATGAACATGCTTTCAAGGGACTTTGCCAGCTTATTAAACAGAAATCCCAAAACCCGGGTCTCAACTGTGGAGCGCTAGTACTCGGAGAAGTCGGCAGCGGTAAAACGCATCTGATCGGTAAAATCCTTCAGTATACGGAACAGATACAGTCGGAACCGGGCACACCAGGTCTCTCCTTCGCCTACATTCAACCCATCGAGGATCCGGAACAGACCTATCGCTATCTTCTGAGGGAAATCATCGTTAATCTTTGTTATCCGATACATGCAGCTTCTCCGGTAACACAACTGGAGAAGATTATAGACGAAATTTACCGGGAAGTAGTCCAGAAGTATGGGTCCACGCGGGATAAACAAAGGAATATGCTGGGGACTTTGATTTTTAAATATATTATTCCCCATCGGTTTAAAGAGGTTGAAGATAAAGCCCTCGATCTGTTGAGTAGGGCCTACCCGGAGATTTCCACCAGTTTTTTAAAGGTTTTGTTCCAATATCGGATTCCGAGTAAGCGGGTAGCGGCTTTAAACTGGCTTAAAGGTTACGTTCTGGATCAGGCCGATGCAGCTTTACTCCAGGTATCAGATCGCTTTCAAGTATCGGAGGACCAAACCGGTCGTTCCAACCTCCTTGAGCAAGAAGCACGGGATATTCTAATTTCCCTGGGCCTTTTGCTGGCTCGTTACCGTCAAACCCTGATCATTTGTTTCGACCGCTTAGAGAATTTAGAAACCGAAGGGAAAATATATGCCCTGGGGAAGATGTTGGAATTCCTGATAGATAAAGCCAAAGCCATGTTGCCTATTGTCTGCTTCCGGGGGGGAGAATGGGAGGGAAAATTCCGATTAAAGTTAAACCAGCATATTATCACGCGTCTTGAGACGAACCGATTTGAGCTGCGGGGTTGTACGGCAGATCAGGCTATGGCAATTATCCAAAATCGTCTGGCTTCGGTACTTGGAGAAGATCAAACCAACCCGTTTTTTCCCTTTGACCGGGAAGAATTATATAAAACCTTTAGAAAACAGTTGTATATCCCCCGGTTGGTCATTGCTGAGGCCAATAAGCGGTTGAGGCAAATATTGGATCAAGGGCCTTCGGTCGAAGTTTCTCCTTCTCAAACCCTCGAGGAAGAATTTGAAAATCAATATCGAACGATTTTACAAGATTTTGATCGTTATCAACCCGATCGAGGCCGGTTAAGACGAGCTTTAGAGGTTTATCTCAGCTATGGACCCACTAAAATCGGAAAGTCAGGCCAATCTGTAAAATCCCGTACTGCGGAAACGTTTCAGGCGGGTTCCTTTCAAGTTGAATCTTTACAGCGTCCGGAGGGTAAAGAAAAGTATATTGACTTTACAGGTACTCTCCGGGTTTCTTCCTCCTCAGAGGTTCCCGTGATTTTTATGATCGATGTGGAGCAGAATCCTATGGCGGTAGGGGCCTGTCTTCTGAAGGGGATTGAGTTTTTAAAGTCTCATCCCTCAGGGAAAGCTTTTTATATTCGAGATGCCCGCTGTCCTATTCCACCCCCTCCCCAGTGGAAGGCAACCAATGAGAAACTTCAACTTTTTAAAGATCTGGGGGGTCACGTGATTATTTTAGATTCGGAGCAGGCCGCCCGATGGTATGCCCTGGCCCTGCTCAGTTATGCGGTTAAGGAAGGAGATGTAACCCTGGTCGGTTTCGATAATCGGGTGAAATCGATCACAGCGAACGAGTTTGCTACGTTTATAGGGGAGAAACTCCATGGTCAGAAGCACTCAGGGTTTCAAGGCTTCGAGGAAGTCTTGGGAACATCTCCTGGGGAAAAATCTGAGACTTCCCGGTCTTCTGTTTCAGATCCCAATTCCAGAGAAACGACCCAGGAAGCGGAGCAAGGCTTGAGGGCCCTTATTCAGGCTTTGGATACGTTAAAGCTACCCGTTGAGCCTGTAGGTTACATAGCCGGGCCGCGATTTATCCGATATAAGATCAAACCCAGGCTGGATCAAGGTGTTACCGTTAAGAAGCTGGTCAATCAAGCCGAAAATCTGCAGGTGGCTTTGGGTTTACAGGTTGCTCCTCTGATTCAGCCCCAGGCGGGTTATGTGAGTGTGGATATACCTCGGAAAGTCCGGGTTCCCCTTACCCTGGGAGAGGTGTGGCAAAAGGGACAACGTAACCGACCTCCTTCTAAAGTTGCATTTCCCCTGGGTATGTCTATTGACGGCTCGATTGTTTGGGCGAATCTCAGCGATCCCACCATGAGTGGTATGCTGATAGGGGGCACCTCAGGAAGCGGCAAAAGCATTTTTCTGAAAGCCAGTGCCGTAGGCCTGGCTCTAAATGCAAAACCTACCGAAGTTCGATTGATTTTGATTGACCCTAAGCGGGTGGGTTTTATGGACCTTGCCTCCCTCCCCCATCTTTCCGGATCTATCTTGATGGATACCGAATCGGCCCTTGAAAAACTGCACCAACTGGTCGATGAGATGGAAGAGCGTTATCGTACGTTTGAAAAAAAGGGGGTATCGGATATCCACGCCTATAATCAACTGGGCGGATCTTTAAGCCATCAGGTCATTATGATTGATGAATATGCAGATCTCATGGCAGACAAAGATACCCGGACAGAATTGGAAACCTCCATTCAGCGCCTCGGACAAAAAGGCCGTGCCGCAGGCATTCACCTGATTCTGTCTACCCAGCGGCCAGATGCTCGGATAGTCACGCCGATTATCAAAGCCAATCTCCAACTTAAAGTGGCTCTTAAAGTTACCAGCGCCGCCAATAGTACCATTATCCTGGATACGCCGGGTGCAGAATACCTGATCGGGCATGGAGATATGCTGATTGGGGGGAGCGTTCCTCTTCAGAGGCTTCAAGGCCCACTGGTCACGAAGACCGAAATTGAAATGGCTATGCATAATCAATAGAAACCATCCCATAAAGCTGTCCTATTTTTAATGACCCAGGACATAGAACAGCTCTATGCGGTTACTTTCACCCTGGAAAGGAGTCAAAATATATGCCATCTGTCATCGTCAGTTGGTCGGGTCAATGCTCTGAGTTATTTGTTCGTGAAAATCTGTGCTGGAAACTCGAGGAATTAGCAGAACTTTCTCATGGCTACTTTGAGGTTCCCCCGCCTATCCGGCATTTCGATCACACGATCCAAGGAAATATTCTTCTAAGTGGCTCTTTATTTAGCACTCCTCCTTCGAGTTCCAATCTCATCAGAGTCTACGAAAGTTTACCCCAGGAAGTCGACCCTCTGGGATTTGAACTTCGCGTTGCAGGTCCTCTGAGACAAAAATTAGTAAAGATCCATGAGGATTTATTTTCAATCCCCCAGGTTAATCTTTATGGAATTGAGTTTCGTCTTTTTGACGGTCGGTTCTTGTATGAGGAGGATGATAGGGTGAGCTTCGTTTTCCTGCGTATGGAGGATTATCCGGAGTTGGATGGGGTAATCGTTTATGTTGAAGATCATAACCAGTGCCGGTTTTACGAAAATGAAATGATTCAACAGGCCGATTGGTTTTTAGGAAAACCCCACATTCATCTTCGCTATTATTGTGAATCCTGGATGGATATGCTACTGGGTTGGATTAAACACTTCTATATCCCCAATTTGAATTACTGGCGTTACAAAGAATTACCCGGCTATGAGATTTTTTCAAATATAGATCCCACCGATTCTGAGTTAAGGGATGAGTTTTTCGAGGTTTTAAAAGAAGGTTTTCACGAAGAGGTCCGAAACTGGAGTGGGATTGCCGCAGAAGCCTCTGAATTTTGGCGAAGAATTCGGGAAATACAGCAGCAAGAAGAGGAACCTTAGGGAGCTATCTGATAAGATTTGGAGCCTTTATAAGATTTGGAGCCTTTACCAGAAGATGATTTCTTTTTCGAGGATTTTTTAGAAGAGGTAACTCCTTTTTTCTCACTTTTAAGACCCTTACCCTTAAACCCTGGAGAACTGGAAAAAGGAACCCAAACCCCCTCTTCATTAAAATATCCGTAAGGGGAGAGAGGAGGCCTGGGGGGGCCTGGTTTAGAAAAATACTCCCCATAGGGGGAATACCGTGGGGGCCGAAGATATCGAGCAGATGGAGGAGGACAGGAATATCCCAATCTTCCAAACCCTGGTGGGCAAGGAGGAATCATTCCCCAAGGAGGCGGTGAAGGACAAGGAGGATAAGAATACCTACTCCAATACCCATGTGCCGTAACTTCCTCGCTCGTGGCCACTCCGAAAAAAATCGTTGTTATAAGAAAGGACAGGAAGGATTTTATTAAATTTTTCATAAGACTTTCCTAAAAGTCACGAAAACCTATATTTAGGTAAAGTTAATGTTTTACATTTATACTTTAATTTTTTACACTGGATGAGAAAGATGTCAATAAAAATTGTTAAGCTTAGTTGAACTTATAAAGGAAACAATACTAAAAATTTGGGCAATCGAATTTGGGCATTCCCTATCAAAGCTGGTATAAAAACTGCACAAAAGAAACAGAAACTTTTGATTCATGGGTAAGCAGAAGGGAGGAGGGGAAGCGTATGCCCACACTTTCTATAGTGATTCCAGCGTATAATGAAGAAAATTCTATAGGAGCCACGATTCTGGAAGTTCTGGCGGTTAAAAAGGAAATTCTAGAGACAAAAATTGGCATCTCCGAGGTAGAAATTATCATTGTAAACGACGGCTCCCAGGATCGAACAGGTGAAATTGTTCAGGGTTATCCAGATGTGGTCCTTATCCATCATAGGAAAAATTTAGGATACGGATCTGCTCTGAAAACTGGGTTTGATAAAGCACGAGGGGAGTATATGGGATTCCTGGATGCCGATGGGACTTACCCCGCCCGGGCCTTCTTAGACCTTTGCAGGGTCTTAAGAGAAACAAACGCCGATATGGTCATCGGCTCCCGAATGATTGAAAAGAAAACCGGTATGCCTTTCATTCGACAGATCGGTAACAGGTTTTTTGCCAGACTTTTGAGCTGGATCGTCGAGCATAAAATAACAGACTCAGCCAGTGGGATGCGGGTCTTCAAACGATCTATTTTAACCCGATTATATCCTTTACCCGATGGGCTCGATTTAACTCCTGCCATGAGTACCCATGCCTTGCATGAAGGAATGAAAGTCGTAGAAGTTCCTATTGAATACAAGGAACGGATAGGAAAATCTAAACTTCATGTTATCCAAGATGGACTCCGATTCCTCTCAACCATCCTCCATACCGCCAACCTTTATAACCCGCTCAAGTTTTACGGAATGATGGGATTACTGATGATTTTCATAGGGGTATTGTTGGGAATTATGCCGGTGACTTACTATATCAAATTGCGGGAAGTAGAGGATTGGGAAATTTATCGGCTCTTTACCATTATGGTTCTGTTTATAACAGGTATCAACACCATGACCTTTGGAGCCTTTTCGAACTATATTTTGTCCATCATGCACCGAAAAGAGATTCATCAGCGTAGTTTCTGGAGCCGATATATTTTTAAACCAACGATCATGAAAAAAATAGGTCTGATCGGCTGGCTTTCCATTTTAAGTAGTATCGTTTTGAATAAAAATACCATTTATGAGTATGTAACTACCCAGCATATTCATGTTCACTGGTCCTATATCCTCACCGGAGCTACTCTATTCCTGACGGGAGTCCAGCTCGTCATGATGAGCTTTATCATCAAGACCCTGGATAATTTGAAGAAGCGCCAGAATTTCTTTTCTTAGTTTATTCCTTGATAAGGCCGGAAAGCTTCCGCCGGAATAATTTCTTTTTGACCGTCGGGTCGTATCCAATACAGGATGAGTTGGGAATTGGAAGGATGTAGTTCCTTCAACCGAATCCGAATGGAGTGATCCCCCTGGGTCAATTCCCTGGGAGTTTTCCCATCTACAACCATGGGATCCCCATCTATAGACAGATAAAAGAAAGCCCGTGGGGAAGTGATTACCTGGAAGATATAATTTCCTGACGAAGGGACTATCAGATATCCAGACCAGTCCACAGAAAAGGAAGAAAGATTCACCGGGAGAGGAAAATTTCCTACCTTGACCCGGAACATATCCAGATGTTGTATAAAAGAAAAGTCGAGTGAGGGGTCTCGTCGAATAACCCGAGGAACTCCTTCCCAGGCTTCATTATCATAATATTTACCTATCAGACCCTTTCCCGTCCAGGGTAAAGTGAAAAACATTTCATAGCCGGTAGCATTTTGCGTCTTGGGGAGAATCTCCTTAACTGAAATCCAACCTCCCATCAGGAAAAGAAAGCCTAACACTATGGGCAAGAGTAGGAGGATGGGGGTATGGGGGTATGGGGGTATGGGAGTTCTATTTCTTATACTTCCATACCTCCCTACCTCCCTGCCTCCATACTCCCACACTCCCACACTCCCATACTCCCATACTCTTTTTTTCGATTCATAGTAACAAAGTGCCAGCAAAGTTAGCGTAACACCTGCCCAGAAGAGGGTTACTTTAGGATTTTTATCTGTACCCATCATGGCAGGAAACAGGGAAGTCAGATCTAGAAAGGCACTACTATAGGTATAGAGGAGGTTACTTCGAAGTTCTTGATAACGATAAGCCATCTGGTGATAAAGCAGTAAAGGCTCTTTTAAATAGAGGCCAACCAAAAGAAAACTAAAAACGAAGAAACCGTTTCGAAGGGCTGTTGCCAGGGGCCCCCGGAAGGATTTCAAACCAAAGAGCATCAAAATACCTAAACACCAGATAACGGCTATGACCGGGCGATTCATGACACTGTATCCGCCCCATCCTGCTGTCGGTTGGGAGGTATAAAAAAAGATGTAGCTCAGAAAGATAAAAAGTAAAGCGAACATCTGAGGTCGATAGGCTTTCTTTCTCCATAGGGCTAGAATACCGGCCAGCGAAAAGAAGTAAAGGGGGCTATGAAAAAGAAGACCGATCCTTTGATCCAGGAAAACCCCAGGAATTCCCATAAGACCTCGTTTTAATTTAAATTTTAAATCCCCCAGGACTGAATAAGACCCCGGCTTTTGTCCTGGAATCGGAGAGGCCTGTCCATACATGGCGGTTGGAGATATGGTTTTGTACATGGAATAGGTAAACCAGGCATGAAGTACCCCCGACAGGATAATAGGAAATAAAAAAAGGAGAACAGATAAATAAGAAAAATGAGTCCGATATCGTATCAAACTGAACCCGGCTAAAAGAAACAGTACCAGGGATAAAATAAGGTACTTCACTCCAAACCAGGGTAGAAGAGAAATGGCCCCGCCTATGCAAAGCGGGTATAGCAAGGGTCTTCTATAAAACAAGCGCCATTTTCGGAAAGCATATAACAAAATCAATCCGGCAGGGACTTCCGGATAGATCTGGTAAGAGTAAAAAAGGACCGGCGTGGTAAACCCAAAAATAAAGGTGGTTAGCAAGGAAGCCGGAAGATTCCGGGTCATCTCATAGGCCAGCAAATAAAAATTTGTAACCAGGAGAGCCGTGAGTAAATTCATACAGGCTCTGGGAAAAAAAACCATATGATCGAATCGATCTCCTAAGCGATAAAACGGAACGAGCAGAAGGGGAAGTCCGATGCCGTGTCTAGGATAGATCCCACCATCTTTACCGATGTTACCAAATCGAGGATATTCACCTGGAAAAAAACGTAAATAGGCCTTTTCTCGATAATTATTGTTTAACCTTACATCTCCATCTTTGGAAAGGCTGTCGGTAATCATAAGATATGAGGGCTCATCTCCAACCAGAACATGGAGGGGCGAGAGAAGTTTTGTGGACAGGCTCAGGTAAAATCCGGTAGAAAGGATAAAAATAAGAACAGGTATAATCCCCCGGCGGAAGTGTGGAGACCTGGAAACAGGGAATAAGCGAAATAAAGTTAAAGGAGCGAGGATCATCCTTAAGAATCGATATTTGCGGATTAAGATAAAAATAAGAATGATGGTGGGAAGAAGGTAACCGGGTTTATAAAGGACGTAGCGGAAGCTAAGCCAGTTCAGAAGAAGTAAATAGCAAGGCAGGTAAGTTTTGGCGTCTGCATACAGACAGATGGGGAAATCTATACCGGTTGCCAGGTTCAGAGTCCGGGCATATAAGAGCCAAAAAACGGTTAACCCTGACATGCACCCTGCTAAATACCAGAGAAGTTTAAGATGGAAGAAGTTGAAATATAAATAGGTCTGGAGGTTTCCTTGATCTAGAAAAACAAGCGGATTAACCCGCATCCAGACATAAAATCCTATGGAGGCTCCGGCTGTTAGAACCCAAAAAAGGGAGGTTAACATTTTACTGACCTGTAAAGCATAAACTTTCCTTTTCATGTATGCTGTAAGTTTTACCTTTTATGTAAGGGATTGTCAAGGGAAAGGCCAAGATTTTTTGGTTTGGAAGGCAAGTTACTAAAATAGGGTTGACAATTAAAAAGGTTTATTTTACAGTTATTTTACAGGAGGTTTATTCTTCAGACCATGTTAGGAGGGAAGGGGGAATTCAATATCCCATAAGGGAAGTCCTAAAATGGCCGACAAGCAGGAGATCTAGAGATGAACGAACCCATTAAAGAACGTATTTATCTGGGAAGGTGTGGAGTTTGTAATCAACGCTTTAGAGTCAGTTTCGGTGATCCACCCTACGAGAGCCCGGACAGTATTTCTCCAGAAAAGGTTTCGATCGGGAGACAATACGAAGATGGGGGGGTGGATAAAAGGTACATATTTATCTTACCCTGTGGACATCGACTAGATCTTCGCGTTGAGAAAGAGGGATCAGATCAAGAGCAGATCAAAATTTATTTTCCCGATGACATTTCAGATGAACGTTCTAAACTACCTCGCGTATAATCCTTATAAGTTAAAATAAAATATAAATTAATTGAAATAAAATTTGGATGTAAAAATTTAACCTGGTAAGATTTAACAGATCTCGCGGGAGAAGATTTAAAAATCTTCAGGGGGGGAGCTTAAAGGTATCCTTTTAAGTGGTATAAAGATTGCCTGCAAGTAAGGCAGAGAATTTCTTTAAAAAGGGAAGATTCTTTTTAGAATTCAGGTTGAAAGTATTTGTGTTTCGAGAGAGGGTAGAGCAATGAAAGTGAAATTCTGGGGGGTCCGGGGTTCAATTCCCACCCCAGGTCCTCAGACGGTTAAAGTGGGTGGAAATACGTCCTGTGTGGAAGTGAGGACCGATGATAACCAACTTCTTATCTTTGATGCTGGGACAGGCATTCGGTTGCTGGGGCTTAGTTTAATGGAGGAAGGTTTTGACAAAGGTGGCAAGGTCGGTCATATCTTTTTTAGTCATACCCACTGGGATCATATCCAGGGATTTCCTTTCTTTGCTCCTGCCTTTGTGAAGGGGAAGTCTCATTTCCCTGCCTTAAAATCATCTGGAGATGAGGAAGAACCTGAACTGAGCAATACGTTTAACCTTTACGGAGCCAAAAGGGTTTTTGAGAAATTAGAAAATACCCTTAGAGGACAGATGGAATATCAATACTTTCCCGTATCTTTAGATCAGATGGGTGCTACGGTCAATTTCCATGAAATTCAAGATAATCCCATAAAAATCGGAGAGAATCGTATCATTCCTGGAAGGCTTAATCATCCTAATGGAGCTTTGGGTTATAGAATCGAAAATGCTAAAGGAGATAAGGTGGTTGTTTATGCAACGGATACAGAACATTATTACGGAGGAGATCTCGACCCCCATGTTTTAGCCCTCGCTAAGAATGCAGATATCTTTATTTACGATTCTCAATATACTCCCGAAGAGTATCTGGGTGATCCGGCCAATCAAAAACGCTCAAAAATTGGATGGGGCCACAGCACATGGCGAGAGGGAGTCTTACTCTCTAAAGCTGCAGGAGTCAAACAGTATATTTTGTTTCATCACGACCCTTCCCACTCCGATAGTTTCCTTTCTGAGATGGAAAAACAAGTTCAACTCCATTTTCCAAATTCTCGCATAGCTTATGAAGGTCTGGAGATCATCCTATAGCTTTAGTTGATTGTGAAACTTAAAGAGAGTATCTATAAAGCTATCCAAATTGTCTGGTATCGTCAGAAGTTAGCAAATGTAGGGCGTAAAAAAGAGAAAATTTTTATTAAACTCGGTCAACTTTATTATAATCTTCTCAAAAAAACCTTCGAAAATCCCCTTCTACATCCCTCTGTTAAGGAATATATCAACCGGATTATTTATCTTAATGAAGAGATTGAGAAACTCCAGAAAGAATTGAATGAATTAGATCGTTCATTTCCCGCCTTGAAAACTCCAATTATTGTAAAGGGCCACAAATCGGAACCTAAAGATTTAGAATAGTACATTGTTTACTTAGTTTTGTTTAACGTTTGAGCGGCCCTCACTCCTGGCCTCTCTCCCTTCACCCCCGGTCCCCATATGCACCAGGATAAGAGTGAGATCCCTGAGAGGGCCCCCTTAATGTCAAACGAGACGTCTAACCTACTAACCTTTCCCCTCTTTGCAGGGGAAGGAACTTTAAAGCGAAGTTCCCTCCCCTACCTCCTCCGATACAATTCCCCCTTTACCGAGAAAAAAAACCATGACTTTTCCCTTGACAGTCCCTCATTCCTTCAATTAAGACAGTTCGGATCGGTAAAATCCTCTAAAGGTTCTATAGGGGCATCAAAATTGAATAAAAATGGGAAGCAAAAATCGAGAAGTTAAAGAAGCAATGGTATGGGTTAGAAACGGTGGGTAAAAATCGGAGGGTTGAAGATGAGAATATATCGGTTTTTAAGATGTTTTTTTGTCGTAAGTGTTATGGGGATAACGGTTCTTTTTGGGGAGATACAGAATCTTTCTTTCTTTCCTTCCCCGGCCTGGAGTGCCGGTCAGTTTATCTTTCCTCTGAACTGTGAATTAGGGAAAACCTGTTTCATAACGAATTATATGGATGACGATCCGGCGCCGGGAAGTGTCAAAGATTGGAACTGTGGTTCCATGACGTATGATGGGCACAATGGGACAGATTTTGTCATCGAGGGATGGGAAGCCATGGATCGAGGTGTTGATGTCCTAGCCGCCGACTCCGGAGTTGTAACCGAGGCGGTCGATGGATATTACGATCATTGTCAGCGTAACTGTCCCTATGAAAACTCCAACCATGTATTTATTCACCATGCCAATGGTCTTCGGACTGTATATCATCATATGAAAAAAGGTTCTATTTTAGTCAAAACAGGTGATCGTGTTAAGAAAGGACAGAAAATAGGAGAGGTCGGGAGTTCTGGAGATTCCGATACACCCCATCTCCATTTTATTGTAACGGATTCTGCCATTAATCTCATTAATCCCTATGCAGGTCCCTGTAGCTCCAACAGGTCTGTGAGTTACTGGGAAAATCAGGAACCTTATCAAGGTGGGGCTTTTAAAGTGGTGAAAACCGTGCTTACCAATCAAATCCCCCAGAATGGTTCTATCCCACCCTCAGGGAACAAGTTTTATGCAACAGACTCCTATGTAACCTTTTGGGTAAGGGTTTTAAACGTACAAGCAGGAGATGTTTCAGAGTGGAGATGGTATACCCCTAAGGGGGAACTCTATTCAAGTTGTAGAATTAATCACGATCGGTCTTATGCTTATAGCTATTGGTATTGTTACACCACCATAGCCGGATATCCGGCTGCCAGAAAATTTGGGGTCTGGACGGTTCACTACCTCTACAACGGGACCGTTATGGAACGAGCCACCTTTACCCTGGAACCTTTACCATCCAACGGATAAGGTGTTCTTTTTCCTCTGTCAGATTTCAAAATTTCATACTGACTCAGCAATTCAGTTAACCGGTCGGCTTCGTAGTATATGGCTTGCTTTACTGAGGGAGTGAGTGTATATTACCATTTCAAAGGTTATTGAACTGAGTTAAGGACTCGTTTATTTAAAACCCAATTTTTCTATAGGACCTAACAAGGAGGAGATACGTGAAAGAGAACCTTTATTCTGAGTTTCTTCCATCCCCCCGGCTTCTACTCGGCCCGGGTCCGGCAAATATTCATCCGCGCATTTTTCAAGCTATTTGTGCTCCGGTCATTGGTTATGCCGACCCCGATTTATTTCCAATCATGGATGAAATCCAGGAGATGCTTCGGGTTGTTTTTGAAACTAAAAATCCCATAACATTCCCTATTTCCGGAACAGGGAGTGCAGGAATGGAAGCCTGTCTGGTTAACATTCTGGAGCCAGGTGACACCCTTATTGTAGGAATCAAAGGATATTTTGGGGAACGGATCAAACAGGTTGCCGAGCGCCTGGGAGCTAAAGTGATAGAAGTACGTGGAGAGGTTGGGAAAATCGTGGACCCCCAACAGGTTATCGAAACTCTCCATCAACATCCGGAGGCAAAGGCCGTTGCCATTGTCCATGCAGAGACTTCAACCGGAGTTCAACAACCTCTGGAAGAGATAGGGACTGCTGTTGCCAAAACAGATACCCTTTTCGTGGTGGACTGCGTGACTTCTCTAGGGGGACTTCCGGTGAGGGTCGATCATCATCATATTGACGTTGCCTTTAGCTGTTCACAAAAATGTATTGGAATGGTTTCGGGTCTGGCCCCCATAACTTTCAGTGCCAAGGCCTTGGAAGTCATCAGGCGTCGCAAAACCCCCGTCAGCAGTTTCTATTTAAGTATCGATTTACTCATCGATTATTGGGGGGAAAAGCGAATTTATCATCATACTCTCCCCACGACCTATATTTATGGACTGCGTGAAGCTTTGAGAATCATCATGGAAGAAGGGTTGGAACAGCGGTTTAAACGGCATCAAGAGGCCGGAGATTTGCTAAAATTAAGACTGCAGAAGATGGGATGTACGTTATTTGCTCAAGAGGGATATCGGCTTCCGATGCTCACTTCAGTGATGCCCCCTCAACATATCGATCCTTTGAGTGTTCGCGCGGATCTGCTTAAAAAGCATCAAATTGAAATTGGAGCCGGCTTTGGAGAGTTGAAGTCAAAGATCTGGAGGATCGGCTTGATGGGTTATAATGCACGTCGGGCTTCTATTGAACAGTTGTGCGGGGTCCTTGAAGATTATTTGTAAAAATCCCCGGTTGTAAGGCAAATACTATTTCGCCATTGTTGGACGAAATAGCGTTTTGCCCTACAACGGAGAGTTTAGACAAAGAGGGCCATACTAAACTTTCTGGATCCCCGGGGTTACCCTCTCCCCTGAAGGAAGGACAATCTGGGTCTTGGGACTCTTCCATGAAAAATCCTTAAAAGTTGCTGGATTTCAGTTCACGAGGATCTATTTCGTAACTTACAGGAAAAACATGTTCTTCTCCTATTCTACCCTCCAGTAAAGCCAGTCGGTTTTCTATTCTTTCCAGAGCGGAAATCATCGTTAACTCCAAATGGCTTAATCTCTCAGTCTGCGGGGTAAGCCCATCAGGATTTTTTATCTTTTTAAATTGTTGGAAAACATAGAGGAGCCGTTCATATAGAAAGAGAACCAGGTAAGCGAAAATGAGGGCTACCGCTAAAATAAGTATGGTCATACTCAGGGTGAGGAGTAAACGAATATCTTGGGTGGTAAGGGTAGATCCGGTTAATTCAAAGAGCCTGTAGAGTACGTAAATTCCGGCTATGCTACTGGAGCCGGCTAGGATCCTCAAACAATCATCCAAAGCGTTTCGGGGCTTTTGCATATCCTTCTACCTCCTGAGGCCAAGGCAAAACTTGGCCCGCTCAATCCAGGGTTTTCAGTTTAACGGATTACTCTGCTCAGGCTTTATCTGAAATACTTCCTGTAGGAAGTCTCCAGGAAGGGTCAAACCTTAAGTTCACCCTGCGTCCTATGAACGAGGGGTTTGAAAACAATCGAAGAACTTAATTTATAAGATAGGCGAATAAAAGGAGAAGTCAAGAAGAAAATTTAAAAGGGAGAATTTTCACAAATTGATGCCCACCCCAGGATGATCCGATAACCCGTGTACGGATCCCTTAAGACCGCAATTTTAGCGAATGGGTATAAGGCGATAACCTTTATACTTACAAAGGGTTTTGAGAAATTCGGGAATTGTAAAAAATCCGACTCTGTCCTTAAAAGTTAAAGGAAATTCTGAAGACAAGGAAGGGAATTACCCATCTGGTGAATCGATAAGGTTCCCTTTTTTCTTGACGCTCATTTTTGAGCTAAGATATTATGTTAAGTAGAATATGAATCGTAAATAGCAGGTTAAAGAGGATAAACCCTAAGGTCTTGAAGGGAAATGGGGATGGTTAAGTTAGAAGGAGGAAGGTGTAAGTCTTTACATTATTTACGGTTCAGTACCTATCACCTGGCCTCTGGGAGAGGATCTTGAAATTTAATCAGCTACTACTCATAGGATTACTCATCTTTTTACTGGCAGTGTCTTTATCTATTAAGTACCAAAGTGTAGTAACTTACCTGTTTGGGGATGAGGCCGTTTATTATATAATGGCCCAAAGTTTAGCTTTTGATCGCGATCTGGAGTATACACAGGGGGATCTGATTCGGTTTTACAAGGACTGGCATGGAGGTCCCCAGGGAGTTTTTCTAACCCGGGTAGTTCAAAATGGAGAAGAGAAAATATATTATGGGAAACCTTTTATTTATCCGCTTTTTTTAGCTCCCTTTGTCTATTTGTTTGGATTAAGAGGATTTTTAATTTTTAATACCCTCCTGCTGGTTTCCATGATTACGCTGGGATATCTTTATTTAAAAAAATATAACTCAGAACAACTGGCGCTTCTCTTCTCCCTGACCTTTTTCCTGGTAACTGCCGGCTTTATTTATACCTTTTGGTCCACTCCCGAAATCTTTCAAATGTTCTTGATAACCTCCGGACTCTTTGTACTATTCTACGAAACCCCTCTAGCAAACTATGGTCAGGCCTTTGGAAAAACTCCAGGTAGAAAATACTTGAGTGCTCTTTTGATAGGTCTTGCAACTTTTTCCAAACCCCACAATGGAATCTTTATTTTACCCCTCTTAACCAGTGTTATCTTACCGCGAAGCGAAATTTATCTGACTTCCAAGAAGGGATTTGTAGCCAGAATCCACTATTTTTGGCAGCGGTACAAATATGTTTTAAGCGTTGGTCTTGTTTTTCTACTGATTCTGGGAATTCTTTCGGGGATTCAATTTCTGTTCATGAGTCAATGGAATGCCTATGCCGGAGATCGTAAAACTTTTTACTGGCATTTCCCCCTGGAGTCAGCCGGAGCTGGATTTGATAATCTAGGGACTAAACAAACCCATGATGTTTATTTTGAAGAATCCTTTTATTTTAATCCTAAAGTCTTTTTATATAATTTATTTTATTATCTATTTGGACGGTTCACCGGGATTTTCCCTTACTATTTTCCGGCTTTAGTTGCGCTTTTCTGTTTTCTATTAAACCCGCGTTCCTCTTTGCGATTTGTCCTGCTTGGAACCATCGTTATCCACATTCTCATCTACATCCTGTGGGCCCCCTCTAACTATCATGGAGGGAGTGGAGCGATCGGAAATCGATTTTTCTTAAATATCTATCCGGCTTTTCTCTTTTTGACAACCCAAATTCCAGGGGGGTTTGGAACCATCTTGATAACCTGGCTGGTGGGTTTTTTATTTTTAGCTCAAATTCTCATTAATCCCTTTTATAGTTCCAATAATCCTGCGCAACATGCCTTCCGATTCCCTTATCGAATACTCCCTGTAGAGTTGACAGAAATTAATTCTCTCCCCATCAATACCAATCGTCATATGATTCAAAACTTCTCCGGGGATAGCCCTTCCTATGATCTTTATCTTCTGAACGATAACTATATGGGGCGTAGCAGTAAAAATTTCTGGGTACGTGGTGAAGCAAAGCTGGAAGCGGTGTTAAAGGTGAATGAAAAGCAAGACGATTTGCTGGTTATCCTGGAGAATGGACCTTTTCAAAATACGGTTGACCTGGAAGTAGCCGGTGTACGGCGTACTTTCCACTTAGAGGGGGATGAAAGGAAAGAGATTATTTTCCCGTTAAAAACAGCTTTTCCGTTTTTCAAGGCCTATCTTTATCCCATTAACATAACCTCTTACTCGGGTTTTATCCCTCGATTCGCCTATGCAAATCCTACCGAAAGACTTCCTTACCTGTTTTCGCTGGATAAGGTCAAGGATGATACCCGCTATTTGGGATGTCTGGTCCAGATTTCTTTGAATCCAGGTAAAATAGGCCTGGCTTATCAAAAAAACGGAAATACCGACAAAGCTCTTTTCTATCTGGAACAGGCTGTGGAGCAGGAACCGGAAAATTTAGCTCTGTATATCGCCCTTAGTGAGGCCTATCAACAGGTAGGCCGGTTTACCAGGTCCCGGATCGTACTGGAAAAAGCAAAGAAACTCATTCCAACTTACGTAGCAAACTTTAACAGGTCTATAGGGAAAAGTGGAGGAGAAGAAGTAGATGGCGCCGCTCTTACCTCCGATTCCTCGCTAAAGTTTCTTCAGAGTTTATTAATTCAGAGTTTTGAAGCCGAGAATCTCCGAAGGACTACCGGAGGGGTGGTTCTGGATTCAGAAGCTTCCGGTGGTCGAGCGGTTTCATCCAGACCGGATACTCCCATCTCGGGGGAATCGATAAACTCCGCGATTCTAACTACTTCAGATGTTCCAAACAGCCAGTCCGATATCCAATCCTTTGAGATTTTAAAAACTTCAACCATCTCTACGGGTAAAGGTTTTTTAACGTATGGACCTTTTCAAGATTTTCCGGCCGGAGCCTATCAGGTTAGATATAGACTCAAGATCAAAGATCATCTACCCCCTTCAGAAGCAGTTCCGGCAACCCCTTTACTTGCCATGTTAGATGTTCGAAGTGGCCGATATGGAATCCTGGGGCGGCGCTCCCTGCTTAGAGAGGATTTTACCGCTTCCGATACCTATCAAAACTTTAGTCTCAGTTTCGTAAACCCAGAGACCTCTTCTTTGGAATTTCGAGTAGAAACATCGGGCATAGGAACCCTTCTGGTAGATAAAATTGATGTTTATCCCTTACTTCCCTTTCAAATCCCTTACCTGATGGGAGTTTCTTATGCAAAGGAGGGGAACTGGGAGCAGGCCCTGACCCAACTTTCACCTTTATTTGCATTAGATCCCACTTACCCCCATCTCTCTTATTATATGATCTTAGGTTGGGTTAAATTAAAAGAATGGGAAGAAGCTCTAAAGGTTTTACAACATGAAGTCGGGCGAGAAATTCTATCTTTACAGGATTCCGGCAGAGTAGGAGAAGATTTTGAATCTACACTGTCGCTTTCTTCTCTTTATGAGGAAGTAAAACATGAGCCTATCCCACAAGAGGTTCCTCTTTATAAATATTTCATCCAGATCCGGGAATTACTTCAACCTCAGATCCCTGTTCAGATCAATTTTGATAATCAACTGGCTTTTATAGGATATGACTTACCTAAGAACCAATTTAGACCTTCCGAGACCTTTCCCATTACCTATTACTGGAAGGCCTTGGCTAAAATGGATAAGAATTATGCGATTTTTGTTCACTTTTCAAAGAAGAAGTTCATTTCTTCTGATCTGATCCGTAAAGTTAAACAAAAGCTGGGAATATCCCTTGTAGACTTCTTCCAGCAGGATCACTTCCCTCTTCAAAACTTACACCCCACGGATACCTGGCTTCCTGGAGAAGTGGTCAAAGAACGGTATCAGGTTCAGATTCCTCCTTATCTGGTACCTGGAACTTATGAAATCTGGATAGGTGTGTGGGATCCTAAAAATACCGGCCGAAGACTCAAAGCTGGAGGTCAAGAGAAGATGAAAATTGGAGAAATAGAAATACAGAAATGAGTCCTCAGTCAGAAGCCAGGAGTCCGGGGTCAGAGGCCAGAGCTTCTGGTTTCTGACCCCTGACCCCGGACTCCTGGCTCCCAGGAATGGATTGGGTAACCATTTTTCTCATAAGCTTATTAAGCCTTCTTGTGTTCGTTTTACTCTTTGTACGCGAAAAGCAAAAAAAACAGATTATTGAAGAGGTAAAGAAAGATGTAGAAGAACTTCAAGAAGTACCTATCATCCAAGTAGATAATCCAACCGAGACCGATCTCAAGGCTTATGAGTTAATTAAAGAGTATCGAAGCAAGATTTGGTGGAATGTGGTTGTGAGTACGGACATTAATCCACGCATGATTTATCAACTTGCCTATGAACTTGTTCGAGAGATTGCCAGGCTCTATTATCCCCTGAAAGATCGACCCGAGTTTCAAGCTTCTCTTCATGATCTTGCAGAACTTAATTATCGGATCAGCGAACGTATTCGGGCGAATCTGGAGACCTTTCCGTTTAATAAAATCAAAGATTTCAATATCGAGAATATTCTCAAATATAAAAACTTTTACAATCAAGTTACCAGCCATAGCGCTTTTAAATTTTTCAAAAAGCATAAATATCTTTATGATATTGGGAAGGCCCTATGGGCCGCCTACAACTATTCTAATCCTTGGTACTGGGGACGACAGGTCCTTATCACGGTTAGTCAGGAAAGCATTGTTCGTTATTTTTTATCCATGATCATGACCGTTGTAGGGGAAGAAGCCATCCTGCTTTATAGTCGAAGGGGGGTAAAACCTAAGTCTGCTATCATCGAGTATAGCATTGCAGGTGAAATGATTAACATGGCGGTAGCGGATGGTTTGGTGACTTCCCAGGAGTACGAGACCCTCTTGGCCTACATTCTAAAGAATACCGAATTGAACGATTCACTAAAAGTAAGCCTTTTACGTTCCCTGTTGGCTAAGAAGCCGGCCTCTTATGATTTAACCGTTGTTTCTGAGAAAGGAGATAAAGCCCGACTCCTCAGACAGGTAGAGAAAGTTGCGCAAGCCGATGAGATGAATCTTACAAAAAAAATGGAGCGGCTGCGTAATCTGGAAGAACGGTTGGGCGTTTCTTCAAAATATCGAAATGAATTAGAGAAAAAAGCGTTGCCCTCTGGAGAGTTGGATGTGGTAAGTGTTCAGCAAATTAACAAGAAACGGGAAGCTGCCATCTTGAAACTGATGGTTCAGGCAGCCACAGCGTGTAACAAATGGTCAGAATCTTTAAAGGAGTATATCTGGGCTCGGGCTTTGGCATATCCTTTGGTCCCTTTCTCAGAAGCAGAGTTTGCAGATATTTTGGTCGAGCGGGAACGTCCCACAGACCTCAAGGAATTGGTTAAAGTTTTAGATGTACCCATCTTTAAACAGCAGGCCCTCCTGGAAGTACTGGATGTTTTACTTTGGCAGATACCCTTTACAAAGGAAGATGAGGCTTATTATTATAATCTTTGCGACCTTCTGGGTATGAAAAAAGAAGGAGAAAAGCACCTAATCGATAAATTGAAAGCCAAACTTCCCAAGCACGATCTGATCTCGACCCCTCCCTTTGAAATTCTCCGATATATTTTTAGGGAATTAGATCCAACGGAGGGGATTCTGGCCATCCGGGAAACTTCTACCCGGTTTCGGTTCAGGAATGTAGATAAAACCCGTGCACGGGATGCCTATT
The DNA here is from genome assembly GCA_035559535.1 of Candidatus Limnocylindrales bacterium. Lineage (NCBI taxonomy): Bacteria > Bacillati > Chloroflexota > Candidatus Limnocylindria > Candidatus Limnocylindrales > Candidatus Limnocylindrales bacterium. The sequence continues at coordinate 82,114 of DATMBG010000033.1, read as the reverse complement.
TCTGGATTGTTGTAACAACCCGACGGCTGCTGGCCGTTGCTACTGCTCAACTTCAGGGAGTTACTTACAGGCATTCCCTCGAATTTGGTCCGGATACTGAAATTTCTGTTAAAAAAGGTCGTTTCTACGATGAATATACCCTCAAAGATCCCAGAGGGACTACCTTAACCATCTCAAATACTCTGTTTGGAGGGGCTGGTCTGGAGAGGATCTTTGAGGTATGGAGGAGTAAATGAACGGACTAAAACAAGTACGGGCACACGGCCGTGTGCCCGTACCAAGATTAATCTCTGAAAATAAACCTTACGTCGATTGGAGGGCTGGCTTTAAGTTCCTTCAATCAAGCCAGATTGTCGCCTTTATTTTAATTTTGCTTTCTTTTCTTGGAGTAGGGGCACACGGCCGTGTGCCCGTACTTAGTTCTGCCGCTGAGCCTGCTGCACCTCCGGGTTTGAAGCTTCCGGAAATTGTTATTACCGGGGAAGACAAAATCAAGGTCAAACGCAAGCTGGAACCACCTGGCTCCTCTACTTCAGAAATCAGGATCCTTCCGGCCAATGGAGATAAATCTCGAGATCTGGTTAAGCAAGGAGATCTACTCTACATAACGGATAAAGATCAAGCCCGAACTTACTACCTGGAGGCGATCCAGATAGATCCTAAGAATGCCACCGCTTATTTGCGTTTGGGTGATTTAGAGGTGCATCAAGGTAATTATCAACTTGCTGCAGAAAATTATGAAAAGGCCATTCAAATTGATCCGAATCTTATGGAAGCTCACTATAAACTAGGAGTTTTATACGATAAAAATCTTAAGAATGCAACGCTGGCCAAAAATCACTATGATATTTATCTTCGATTAGGCGGAAAAGACCCCAGGGTATCTTATTGGTTGAAGAGGTTATCCCAATAAGACCTTTACTCTTCTTCCGATTTAACCAGCTCGATGGTCGCTCCAACCCGGTTCATGTAGTGGCGGAATTTCTCCGCATTGAACTTTTCAACGTTTCTGGCAATGGTACAGGGCACCGAATTGATCAACTCTTCAGGGCTTCGAACAAGACCTTTAACTTTAAAGAGCATTTGAAGCACTTTATCTTTTCTATCACCCACTTTAGTAAGACGTATATCGAATCGCTCTCCAGATAAGGCTTGAGGTTCTTCTGTTTCTGAATCAGAGGGGCTTAAACTCTGGGTTGCACCACCCCGGGTGAGCACAGGTTCTGCTTTGGGCTCCGGTTCAGATGGAATCCGCCGGGTACGGGGATCCTCTTTCTCGTAAGAGGTTGGGGCGACTTCTCCCTTTACAGTTTTAGCCGGCTCCTCTTTTTCTAAAGCACCTGTCGTCTGAGCCAGCTCTTTCCAGGAACTTTGATCCATTGGACCCTGAATTTTATCTGGAGTAAGAGAAGGTTTTATTTTTTCGGTCTGGCCTTCAAACTCCTGGAATGGAGCTCCAGATTTTGGGATGGCTTCTCGGGGAACACGATATCGAAAAGTGTAAACAGCCAGTCCGATCAAGAGACCCAAAAGAATAGGGATTAAATAAAGAGACCAACTGGATCCGGATGCTCCTTCGGCTATCTGTTGTTTTAAACTTGCATTTTGAGCCGATAAAGTCTCAACCTCTTTAGTTTTATCGGATAAGGTTTTTTGAATCTGGGATAATTGATTTTCCAAATCTTTTATCTTGTTTTGAGCCTCCTCCAGGGTTCCTTGAACCCCTTTTCCTGCTTCATTAGACCGGGTAAGTTGGGTTTTAAGGGCTTCTATTTCCTGGTTTAATTGAGCTATCGTATCATCCTTGGATTTTAATTCGGTATCTTTAGCTTTTATTTCATTTTGCCGTTCAAGTAAAAGCTGCTTAAATTGATCCAATTCCGCTTCGTATTTTTTCTTTAACTCCTCTAAGTTGTCTACAGGAGTCGGTTGTTTAGGGGCCTCAATGTCAGAGGGGGTTACAGATTCTGGAGGGGGTTGTGTTCTGGCCGGAGTCGACGGGATGACAGATTTAGGAGTCGAGACCGAATTCTCCTGAATCCATCCCTGTAAGCCGCTGGGTAATCTCACTTCAAGCCAGGGACCTTTTCGATTACCCGTCCATTCAACCTTGGTATTACGTAAAATAACAGTTTTTGGTTTACTTCCAGCTTGTGGAGCAGATTTTAGTTCCGCCTCTTTGGTTACGGTGAGTGTTTCTGCACCTTCTACTTCTAGGACTTTAACAAAGAGAGAGAGACAAATTACCCACAGTACTAAACTCAAAACTGAGGACTTTAATACTCTTCTCATAGGTGATGCTCTCCAGGCTTTCAAGCAAAGTATTTTGGGTGTAAATTAAGAAGGTCTAACAAACATCTTTTATACTTACAGAAGTGCAATATTATTATTAAATTGTCAAGATTTTTTGTGGGTTTTAATAGACCTATGTTTTGACAATAAACCGGCTTATAACTTTGCCTGAGAGTATGAAGATCTTTATGGAGATACCCGATCACGTCCAATTCATTGTAAAAAAACTGACAGACGCTGGTTTTGTAGCCTATCTGGCCGGGGGGTGCGTAAGAGATCTTATCCTGGGGCTTAAGCCTAAGGACTACGATGTTGCTACCACTGCAACTCCTGAGCAGATCATGCAGTTATTTAAACGGACAGTTTCCGTGGGGGCCCAGTTTGGTGTTGTGAAGGTTCTTCTAAACCATGAAAGTTATGAGGTCGCTACCTTCCGGGGGAAAAACGCAGAGGAAGATGTGTTAAGGCGTGATTTTACCATCAACGGACTGTTGTATGATTTAAGGGAACAGCGTGTAATAGATTATGTGGGCGGCTTAAAAGATATACAGATGAAGCTTATTCGGGCTATTGGAGATCCTCAAGATCGATTCGAAGAAGATAAACTACGTATGATACGAAGTGTACGACTAGCGGCTCGCTATCGGTATCAGATCGAAGAAAAAACCTTCTGCGCCGTTCAAAAACTTGCTTATAAAATCAAGGAGGTAAGTCCTGAGAGGATTCGGGATGAACTGGTAAAAATCCTGACCGAAGGGAATGCGGCAATGGGGATTCAACTTCTTCAAGACAGTGGCTTACTGGTCCATATTCTTCCCGAAGTTTCACGGATGAAGGGAGTCCCTCAACCTCCTGAATTTCATCCCGAAGGGGATGTTTGGACCCACACGTTAAAGATGCTAGAAAATCTTCAAAATCCAACTCCTGAGCTAGCTATGGGGGTGCTTCTTCATGATGTGGGTAAACCTGTGACTTTTAAAATCAAAGACCGAATTCGATTTCATGGTCATGCAGAGGTTGGGGCGAAGCTTGCTCTGGAAATTTGCCAGAGATTGAAGTTCTCAAATAAAGAGAAAGATACAATCTTTCAGTTGGTCCGGGATCATCTCAAGTTTCTGAATGTAAAAAACATGAGACCGAGTACTCTCAAACGTTTTTTACGAGGGGAACATTTTCAGGATCTTCTGGAGTTGCACAGACTGGACAGTATTTCAAGTAAAAGAAGTTTGGAAAATTGGGAATTTTGTAAGGACCAATTGGCTCTTTTAGGGAAAGAAGCTTTAAACCCACCCCCTTTATTACGGGGGGAAGATCTCATTGCCATGGGATATGTTCCAGGTCCGATCTTTCGCGAAATCTTGAACTTTGTAGAAGAAGCTCAATTAGAAGGAAGAATCTCCACGCGTGAAGAGGCTCTAGAGTTGGTCAAACAGACCTACCCTAGAGAAGAAAAGGCTTAAATGCAGGATAAATAAAAAGGGAGTAGGGGCGTACGGCCGTACGCCCCTACGTTCCACATGTCCACTCTTCTGCCAGAAGAATAGGTTCTATCTCCCCTTGGCATGCATCCTGGGAGATCCTATTCGGAATCTGGAGGGGTTTTTGGCGATATTGGGAATATACTCCAGAGGATCTATTTTGAGATCTTTTCGGAATAGAAGTCCTTCAAGATTCTCTCGGATAGCAGCTATTTTGTTTTTGTGGCTATTACAAATCTGAGCTATGAAACTATTCAGGTCTGTTTTTCCTTGCCATCCTTTATCCAGATCGATCATCTCAAAATGAAGATGAGGCGATCTGGCATTACCACTTTCTCCAACTTTTGCAATCACCTCCTGTTTCTTTACTTGCTGACAGGGTTTTAGATCAGGATCTTTTAAAGTATGGGAATACAAGGAGGCAATACCTCCTTTATGTAAGACGATGGCATAGTAGCCATAGCGTTTTCGAACTCCCGCATCTAACACGATACCATCTTCCACAGCCCGTACATTATCCCCTTTTCCTTTGGCCGTAGCCATATCTACTCCACAATGTCCTCGACCGTACCAACATCTTGGATTAAGTCCGCGGATAATATAAGCATTATCCACAGGGGGGACGAAGAAGGGGGATACCTGCAGGGCCGATTCACTGTCCTCCGAGATGAAGGGCGTAGGGCGAATAGGTATCCTGGGAGAGGGGGATGGATAGATAGGATGACTAACTACAGAGAAAGCCGAAGGGTTAGGGTTCATTCTGTAAAGATGAAAGGGTTGGGCCTGGGTAGAAAGAATTTCCGAAGAATCAACCTGCATCGAAGCTTCCAGGAATTTAAGGGTATCTGGACTTAATCCGGATTCCCAGATTTCAGTGAGTTCCTCTTCCTGGGTAAGTTTCTCCTGATCAGAGGGATTAAATCTCAGAAAGAGTTCATACTCAGAAGGCTTGGATATGGAAAGATAAGAGTTACCTGGAAGCGAGGTCGGAGAGGTATTTAATGTCTCTAAGTCTTTCTCTCTTTCCGTAGATCGAGCCAGGGTCCCATCTCCCTGATTCAGGGGTCTAACCGAAGCACAACCCATAATTCCCAGTGAGAGAACCAGGACTGAGATTCTCCTATATCTACAGAAAGAGAGAATCTGAAGCCAGATAGATTTATCTATCGTTAATGGATACATCTTACCTCCTTTCAAGTTTAAATCCTAAACCAGCTCCCTCCTCTTGCCCCTCTACATAAATCCATCAAAATTTACCTCCACTATTTTTCAATTTACCCGATAAGAGCTTTAAAAAGTCAAATAATACAGGATTTTCAGACCTTTGACAGTAAATACATAAACCCTTTTTTTTGTCTACAAAAAAAATGAAATTTTTTATAAAGAAAAATAAATTTTTATAACTTACAGTTTATTCATAATTTGGAGAAATAAAGTTGGCATACTTGATTCAGGAATCGGAAGGATGAAAAAACCCTGTCTTTTAAGAAAAAAATTTTTTGTTTCGGAATCCAACAAATAAGGAAGGAAGGCGTAAAAGGGAAGTAATAAAAAAAGGTCTTGTCAGGGCAGGTTTTATTCGATTAAACTATCCAGCATGATTCTCATTTTTTTGCTTCTTACTCAGCTTTCTATCGGTAGCATGATAACGTTGTTGGCTGTTCCTCTCCATGAAACCGGGAGGGGATATTTTAGATTTACCAGCCTAACCAGCTTATTTTTGTTGGGGATAGCTTTCTTTCTCTGGTCCTATCCCCTTGTAACCTGGCAAGAACTTCTTTCTGGATATGGAGCGATTCTTTTTACCAACTGGACGGGAAGGACTCTTCTTCTCTTGGTGGTTTACACCCTTCTCGTTTTACTTTGTTTCTTTGTCCTGACTCCCGAACGGCCCTCTTTGAGCCGGAAACTATTGGGAGCTTCAGTTCTGGCAGGTATCCTGGTCTTGATCTGTCTGGCAATGGTTTATCGTAATCAGTTGGGGTTAGGTTTATGGTGGGAAAATCTCCTCTTCCCGGGGAATTTTCTAACCTCTGCCCTTCTGCTGGGCTCAGCCAGTTTTGCCATGGTTCTGGGTCACTGGTATTTGGTGACTCCAGATCTCTCCATTGATCCTTTAAGATCACTTTCTCTTCTGTTTATCGGTTCCCTGATCCTCCGACTTGTTTTAATTCTTTTAACCTTGGGGCTTTATTGGACCGAAGGAGAAACGGGTCGTCAGCTCCTAGAGATTCTCTTAAATTTGAAGGGTTACGGGGTCTTTTTCTGGTTTCGACTCCTCTTTGGACTTTTGGCTCCATTAGCTTGTAGTTATATGATCTGGGAAACAGTCAAAATTCGCTCAACCCAATCTGCAACCGGCATGTTGTACGTGACCATGCTCTTCGTTCTGGCCGGAGAACTCCTGGCAAGATTTCTTTTGTTTGTAACCAAAATACCGGTATGAAAATTACTTTTCCCTGTAAATTCTGTACGGGCGTACGGCCGTACGCCCCTACCTTGACCGTACCTCTTTCTCAAAGCATATCCAATCTGGTTTGCCCTAAATGCTTGAAAGAGATTCCTATACGGGTTTCTGAATCCTTATCTACCGGGATTGTCGATTCTTGTGCTCTATGTGGGCGGGATAAATTTTATATTCGGAAGGCGTTCAATCGGAAACTGGGGGCTGTAATAGTTTTTATAGGGATTATTTTAAGCAGCTATTATAGTAGCAGCCTGCTGGGTCTTTTAATTTTGATGGGAATCACCCTTCTGGATGCTATCATTTATTACTTTTCTCCGTGGATGACCGTTTGTTATACTTGCCAGGCGGAATATCGAGGATTTAAGAAAAATCCCAGACATAAGGCTTTTGACCTAAGGATGCAGGAGCAGTATAGGAGATATTAAAGTCTATGGGTAAAAACTTAGATCGTAGGGCGAAACCACGTTTCGCTCTACGATTCAATTTCTTCCAAAAGTTGTCTGAGCTCATCTCCGGTAACCACATAATCTCTCTTACAAAACTCGCAGAGGGCTTTCGCTTCTCCCTCCTTTGCCAGGATATCCCGAATTTCTGCGGCTCCCAGGGCAATCATAATCCGAACGACCCGCTCTTTACTACAACGGCACTGGAAGGAAATTTCTTTTTCCTCCAGGAATTTAATCATAATCCCGTTCATGACCTGCATAATGATATCCCGGGGGCCCATTCCGTTTAAGATCATCTCGCTACAAGGGGGAAGTGCCGAGATATTCTCTTCCACAATGGAAATATCTTTATCTTGAGCTCCTGGCAGTGCCTGGACGATAAATCCTCCCGAAGCGGTTACCCGGTTATTACCCTCGATATAAACGCCTAAGGCAACCGCCGAGGGAATTTGTTCGGAGTTAACCAGGTAAGAAGTCAAGTCTTTAGCGATTTCTCCAGAAACTAAAGGTATAATCCCTCGATAAGGTTCTTTCTGATTGGCCTGGATTTTTAAAACTTGAAGGGTCCCTGCACCGATGGCTTCTTTTACGCTAATTTTTCCTTCACGGAGGGGGACCTGGATATGGGGGTGGCGGACAAAACCCCGAACGTGGCCAAAGGCATCAGCATCCACGACAATACTACGAAGAGGCCCTCTTCCATTGATCTGAAGGTTAATTCGCTCCTCCCCCTGCAATAGACCACCCAGGAGAATTCCTCCGGTCAGAGCCCTTCCCAAAGCTACCGTTGCAGTAGGATAGGTATCATGCCGGGCACGCGCTTCTTCCACTAGATCAGTAGTGACAGCAGCTATACAGCGAATATTCGCATAAGCTCCGATGGCTCTTACAAGTGTATCTGGCATATTTTCAATAATAAGTACTGAGTGCTGAACACTGGGTTTTAGTATTTACTCAGCACTCAGGACTCAGCACTCAGTACTTACTACTTAATATCACTTAATGGCACCTGCTGTCAAGCCCGAGACGTAATAATCCAGGAAGAATACATAGGCAATTACAATAGGTACCGAGCCCAGTACGGCTCCGGCCATCAAAGACCCCCAGTAGTAAATATCTCCCCGGATGAGATCTCCTGTAATCCCCACAGTAGCCGTTTTCTGGGCGGTGGAAGAGATAAAGGTAAGGGCATACAAAAATTCATTCCAGGAAAGGGTAAACGAGAACAGGGTGGCGCAGATAATCCCCGGCGTGGCTACCGGTAAAACTATTTTTGTCAAAGTTTGGAACCGGGTTGCTCCGTCTACCATGGCACATTCCTCTATTTCCCGAGGAACGGTTTTAAAATACCCTAAAAGTAACCAGGTACAAAAGGGAACCAGAAAGGTGGGATAGGTGAGTATCAGGGCCCAGATGGAATCGGAGAGTCCCAGTTTATGAACGACCTGAGAGAGTGGGAGAAATAATAGAGCCGGAGGAACCAGGTAGGTAATAAAAATAGCAATCCCAAAACTATGGGCTCCCCGAAAATTTAATCTGGCCAGGCTGTAAGCAGCTAGGATGCTGATAATAACCGAGATAATAGTACTCAGTACACTGGCCGTTAGACTGTTACTGATCCAGGTTAAGAAGGGAGTCTCGGCTAAAAGAAATCGATAATGGCTCAAAACCACCCCCTTGTATATCCAGAATGGAATGGAGTTCAGATCGTAAAGCTCTCCATCATCCTTAAAAGAGGTTACAAGCATGAAGTAAAAAGGGAAAAGGGCAAAGATTAAAAAGGGAATTAAGGGTAAGTGAGACCCGAAAAATTGTTTTAAAGATTTCATCTGTCTGGGGCTCATCGTCCGTCGTCTGTTGTTAGATAGCCGGGTTAACCTACAAGCTTAACCCCTAACAAGGGGCGACGGATAAGATTACTCTTTTCGGATCATTTTTAATTGAAAATAGACAATTATGACCAAAATAGGGAATAAAAAGAGGGAGATCGCTGCTCCTTCTCCAATATTTCCGGAAACCAGACCTACCTGATTTGCAAGGGTAGCAAAAAGGTGGGTGGAATTGATAGGTCCTCCACGGGTTAACACATAGACAATATTAAAATCACTTAGAGTGAAGATGGTTGAAAATAGGACCACAATGACTAAGACCGGTCTGAGGAGAGGAAGGGTAATGTAGAAAAACTTACTCACTTTGCCCGCTCCATCGGTTTCTGCTGCTTCGTACAACTCCCTTGGAATAGCTACAAGGCCTGCCAGAATAGAGATGGCAAAGAAGGGTAAACCTCTCCATACATTTACAATAATCACGGCTGCCATGGCTAAGTGGGGGGTGCCTAACCAGTTAAGCTCAGAAGGTGATCCCAGTAAACCCAGATGATAAAGGGTCCAATTCACCACACTATAGAGGGAATCAAACATCCACCACCATCCCAGGGTACTTAAAGCAGTTGGAATTACAAAAGGAAGGAGAACAGCGCCCCGAATGAACTTTTTAAACCATAGCTGTTGGTTTAATAATAAGGCCAGCGTAAGACCCAGTATGGTTTTAAAAAAAACCGAAACACTGGTAAAAATAAAGGAATTTTGTAAGGTTTGTAAGAAAATATCGTTGTGGAGAAGATTGATAAAATTTCGGAATCCTACGAAAGAACCGGGAACTCCTACCATGGTATTGCTTACACTAAAATAAAGGGCGATACAGAAGGGATAAGCGACTAAGGTCAAAAGGAGAAGCAAGGCCGGGCTTATAAAAAGATAACCAACCACCGTATCCCGTTGAAAGTAAGCTCTTAGCCTTTGCCATAGGGAGTCCTTCGATGCAGAAATAGAAAGAACTTTTTCTTCAGATTTTTGGGTTATCACGTGTTTAAAATAAAAGCTATTTAAAGTCTGCCCTTCGGGATCAAATTCCCTTATCCCTGATAGGGGTCTTTATCAACCATAAGATAAAAAAAGAATAGCAGAAAATAATCTATTTTCAAGAAAAATCTTTTTTATTCACCTGTCTCCTAAAATTTTTGGTTATAAGTTCTTATTAAAAAATAAGATTACCTTTTAGTTTTAAAATACCTGGCTATTCCTCCAGAGATTTCCCCTAAGCGGGGTAAACTTATACCCCCCCTGTTCTTTTTGATCTCCCTGGAGAACTCCGATAATGTCCCGTATAGAGGGCTAAGTAATAAGATCCGAGTCCTTGTTCTTTGTAAGCCGGGATTGGCATATCTTTTGCCACTTAGTGAAATAGCCGTTAAAACAGGAGTTTAAGTCAAACCCTATATTAACTAGTCATGGAGGAATTGATAGTATGAACTTTATTATTTGGCTCATTGTGGGTGGTCTCATTGGTTGGATAGCCAGTCTGATTATGCGTACAGACGCACAACAAGGTATTTTCCTTAATATTGTGGTAGGTATTGTAGGAGCTTTTCTGGGGGGATTGCTCCTCTCCCCTATATTTGGGGTAGGTACAATCAATCAAAACAATTTTAGTCTGGGGGGATTACTGGTTTCCCTCCTGGGGGCCATTATTCTGCTGGCCATTGTTAATATGTTCCGGCGTGGTACGGTACGCTAGTATCAACGAGCCGTATCAGAAGGGATAAAAGGGGGTAGCTTTTGTAGGGGCGACCGGCCGGTCGCCCCTACAAACTCAGAAGTTTGCCTGACTTCCTTTGAAAACAAGGCAATCCTCTAAAGCTACCCCGAGGGTTTGCGCTGAAAAAGGACGATTCTATACTCCTTTTTATATTTGAAAACCGGTTGATGGATCGGTTGGTACTCAGACTGAAATTCTGGATTATGAAATAAATCCTCCTCCCCCACCCAGGTAGCCTGGTAGACCCGGGTTTCAGGATCATATCGCCCTATCAGAATAATAAAATCAGGATGATAGCTAAGAATATAAGCACTATCGTATTTTTGGTGTAAACCTCCCATTTTAAGATGGGCAATATGGGAATCGGTTAATCCGGTCATATCTAAAGTGTTTAACCGGGAATAATAGGGTATAGCCCCGACCGGGTTAACGGCTATCAGCGAAAAAGGTGAAACCTGCTTCCCCAACCACTTTCCAAACTCTACGAGGGCCTGAACTCCCTTACTATCTTCCATTATCCTGGGATGCTCGGTTAAAGTTTCCAACAAAGGAAATATCAAGGAGAACCCCATCAGGATAAAGAGCAGGAGGGCAGCAGAGCGGGAGGACGAGGGAGTAAAAGAACAGGAAAATAAATCATGTTTCGCTCTTCCATTTTCCCAATTTCCCGGTTTGGATGGAGGATTCATCTTTTCCAGGAAAAGAATCAGCCTCCTATAAATGCCTTTAAAGGCTGCGGTGTTTAAGATAGCCAGCAGGGGAAGCAGGGGAACCAGGAACCGATGAAGCGGCATCCAATCCCCTCCAGATAAGATAATAAAGGTGGTGTAAAGGCCTATTTGAGATAGAATAACCCGATGATCAAAGGCGTCATAATTCCATTTAAAAAAGTAGAAAAGAAGGAAAGGAAAAAATCCACCCTGGGAGAGGATATAATCCAGTAGATAGAAAACTCCTGCCAGTATTTGATGCCATCCACCACCTGTTTTCATGTAGAAGGTATTGGGAAACAAGGATCCGTAATACTGCCAGCGCCATATCCAAAACAGGCTGAATCCTCCCAAAGGGAGGAGGAGGAAAAGATAATCAGAAGTTATTCTTCCCTTCTCCTTTTCTTTCCTTCTCTCCTTCACCCGGCCAAACAGGTGCATAAAGAAAACAGCTCCCCACAGAAGGATGGCGTCAGGGCGTGTAAGGGAGGCCAGAGTAAAAAAGATGGCGGAAGTAAGAAAATGGGCCGTGAAATAACTTTGTAGAGCCAGAAGATTCAAAGCCGTAACCAGGTGGGTCTCCAGACCTCCCATGGCCCAGGCAGCAAAGGATCCTGAAGTAGCAAGAAAGAGAAGAGGCCAAACTGCCCATAGATTTTCTATTCCTCCTTTCTCCGATTCCCCTTCTCTCCGATTCTCAAATTCTCCAACTTCCCCACCTTCCCATTCTCCCGTTTTTCCATTAATGGTACGGGCTATTCGATAAGTAAGCCCTAATCCCAGGAGACTCAATAAACTCCCAAAGACTTTTGCGGTGATGACCGGATCCAGCTTTAGGTAAAGAACTCCGGCGAAAAGGAGTGTCCAAAGAAAATTGGTATATCCTTCTACGGGATCTCCGATTCGATTGAAAACAAGTCCATGCCCGGTTACCAAATTCTCCGCATAACGAAAGGAAATAAAGGCATCATCCATGAGAAAATCTTTGTAAGTATACTCATGAAGGAGTAGGCCAAAAGCCGCAAGCGCAAGGACCGGCCAGATATAAGAGACCCGGCAGGTAGTCAAAATTTTGAGCAAGTGAGATAATCAGAGAAAGGGTAAGCTCCTATGCTTCCCTTCTTCTTTAATTTCTCCCCGTGGTTAGCAAGTCAAAAGCGGTCAGGAAAACCACTTTAGCGACCTGAGCGACTTTATCCGGTTGTATGCGTGCCGGAGTATCTTGAAGGGTATGAAGTTCGTTAAAATTGGAGGCATAATATTCCATAGCAGGAACTCCTTTTAGATGAAAAGGATAATGATCGGTTCCATACTCAAAGGCAAAATGATCCAGGTTTGGGCCTTCCTTCAATCCGAGCTGGGCCATGTATTTTCGACTTATGGAAGCCAGCTCAGGATAAACGGAAGAGCCTACCAGGTGGATTTCCATAGGCTTACCTTTGCCGATAGAATCCAGATTTAGCATGGCTATCACCCGATCCAGGGGAACAACCGGGTGATCCACATAAAACTGGGATCCCAATAGTCCCCATTCTTCAGCTCCAAAAGCTATAAATAACGCGCTCCGTTTGAGTTCATGTTTTCTGTTGGAAAGGGCTTTAGCAATTTCCAGAAGTGCTGCTATCCCCGATGCATTATCATCGGCCCCGTAAAAAACTTTCCCTTCAGAATTGGTTCCCAAATGATCATAATGGCCTCCTAGAATGACGACTTCATAGGCGCATTTCAACAGGATCCCTTTACAGCTCTGGATATCTTGACCTGGAAGAAATCCCAGAACATTGGTCGTCTTAATCTCTTGAGTCTTATATCTTATCTCCAGGTCAAGGGTCCAGTTTTCTAAGAAATCCACTTTCCAGGAGGAAGTGACATCTTGACCGTTGGAAGAGAAGGCTTGTTCTAAGGACTCTTTAAGCTCTGAGAAAGTGGTTTTCCCATCCAGCCATACAGGGGTATCCGCCGGATAGTAGGGAATCAGTACTACAGGGATCTTAACCTCAAAGGGAGGTTTCTTAACACTACTCAACATCTTGGATATCTCCATTTCCAGGGAAATGAAATTTTCCTGCTTTCGAGCTTTGTTAATTTCCTGGGCCATAGGCTCTGGAAGCCGGGACGGATATAGGAGGTAGGGCGCAAAAACATTTAAATTAGCTTCTACATACAAGATGAGGGCTTTAGCACCATGCTCTTGCGCCGTTTTTATCTTCTCAAAGAGAAGGGGAAGGGTCCCCCGGGTTCTCAAATAACTTCTAAGAAAGTCCGGGACTTCATCCAATATGATGACGGCCTTGTTTTGAACTGTTAAGCCCTGGTAGGCATCATAACCAGAAGTTATTAATCCATATCCGGCAAAAACCGGATCCAACTGGTAGGTCCCTTCCGGAGAAAAAATTAAAGGAATCGGAGATGACAAAGTCGGCCGTTCAAACCGCTCATCATTTTCTATTCTATCTGCCTGATTCAGCCCCTCCCTCACCCTCCCTGCATGGGGGGAGGGGGTGAATTTCTTAAATTTTTTTTCTTCAACCCTATGGAGAGAAATCAAAGGCTTTTTCTTAAAATTCAGATGAAACGTTTTTAAATCCCGAATCGTTATAGAAAAGGGTTGCTCATAAACAGGGACAGATTTCAAACTAACCCCCATATAGGGCAAGGGAATGGGAGAGAGTCCATATTCCTTAAACTTTTCTTTGATATACTCGACAGCCTTTTGAGATCCTGGAGTTCCAGGATACCGTCCCTTGAGGTCTTCCGAGGCCAGATATCGAATATGGTTTATGAGAGCCTCAGGCTGTATAGAGGTGGTTAAGTCGGCAGTCAGGGAAAGAGCGGTCAGGGAAAAAATGAAAAAGAGGATCCCACTGAGAGTTACAAGTGATTCTTTCATTATAACCGAAATAAAGTCTTCGTCAACGGATTACCGATACCTATTAATCCTTGTCAACGAGTGCTTCATTCAGACTTAAAGATTACTTTCCATTTAATTTCTTTACCATATTGTCAAACGAGATTGTCAAACGAGACGTTTGACCCACTACAGAGGTAAAGATCAGATCTGATGAGGTTTAAGGATCATCAAAGCATCTACGGCTTTTACGCCTTTTCCCCGGTTTAAAACCATGAGGGGATTTAGATCAATTTCTTTAACTTCTTCTGATAATTCCATAGCCAGTTGAGATAATCGAACCATAGTATCTATGAGGGCTTCCAGATCGGCCGGAGGCCTCCCCCGAGCTCCGAGGAGGAGGGGATAGCCTTGAAGTTCCTGGAGCATAGATCTGGCCTGGGCAGGGCTTACAGGGGCCATTCGCCAACTGACGTCTTTAAGAATTTCCATGAAGATCCCACCCAATCCACACAAGATGACCGGACCGAAGCGGGGATCTTGGACGATACCTAAAGCCATTTCGATACCTTCTGTAACCATTTCTTGAACCAGGATTCCCTGAAGTTTAGCCCGGGGAGCTTTCTGTTCCAGGGTAACCATGAGATTTCGATAAGCCTTTCTTACCTCATCGGGGTTGGAAAGAGAGATCTTTACCAGACCAAGTTCGCTTTTATGAGGAATCTCAGCGGAGCAAACCTTGAGCACCACGGGATAACCCAGCTCTTGAGCTGCAAGCACCGCTTCTTCTTCCGAAGAAGTTAATTTCTCCCGGCACGATGGAATTCCATAACCGGCCAGTAAATTCTTGCTGGTATGTTCATCCAAAATCGATGAATGGGCAGGCAGATGAGCAGGTAGGGGAGTAGCTGGACGGGTTTCTGTTCTCTTACCCTCCCATTTTCCTCCATTTCCTTTAGATTCTTGAATCCGGTCTACATACCGGACCAGAGTGGCCAGGCTTTTAAGGCATTGGGTAGGATCTCTATAAATTATAACCCCGGCGGTTTGCAAATTTTGGAAGGCATCTTGAACTCCGACCATCCAGGTCACAAGGAAAGGTTTTGTGGTTGTTTGGGATAGGTGGATGAGATCCGGTACAATTTTATCCAGGGGGTAAGTTCCCCCCATCATACCCAGGAAAGCAACGATGGTGTCTACGGGTCCTTCTTGATCTAGGAGTCGGACAATGCGAGGAAGTACTTCCGGTTGATCCAGCATCGCTAAAGACATATCGATAGGGTTACGGGGAGATCCGAAAACCGGAATAATCTGGGCAATTTTCTCTTGGAGATCTTCCGAGAAGGAGGGTACTTCCAATCCCAAATCCACACAGGTATCTGCCATCATTACACCGGTTCCTCCGGAGTTCGTTATAATCCCAACCCGTCTCCCCTTCGGAAGTTTTGGTCGATGAGACTTGGGGTGGTGGGGGATTAAAGCAGAATTACAATCTGTCAACCTTGCTGCCTTACTTTTCCCTCCTATGGATCGGGCCAATAAGTTGGCACTATCCATAAGTTCTTGAAGGTCGTAAACCCGCAGAATTCCCATCTGTTTCAAAACTGCATCTGTGAGTCGGGCATCTCCGGCCAGAGACCCTGTATGGGAAAGAGCTGCCCGGGCCCCTACCTCAGTCCTTCCGGCTAAAACTATTATGACAGGTTTTTCTTGTTGATGGGCTATCTGGACGGCTCTCTGTAATTTACGACCATCTCCCATATTTTCCAGATAACCCAGGATGACCCGGGTATTTTCATCCTGAGCCAGATAGGTTACACAATCGGCAAAATCCAAATCGACTTCATTGCCAATACTGATCCAATAACTGAACCCCAGGTTATGTTCAAGTCCTAGGGGGTAAATAATGCCACCTACCATCCCACTCTGGGTAACCAATCCCAAAGGACCCGGTTTAGCCCCATAGCGAAGGAAACATGTAGAAAAGGATACATTCAGACCTGTGTAAAGGTTTGCAATTCCCTGGCAATTCGGGCCGCAAACTCTCAAACCACCGGTCCGGATAAGTTCTCGCATCTGATCCTGAATCCGTTTTCCAGCCTCTCCTATCTCTGAGAAGCCCGAGCTGTAAATTACTACGGCTTTGACCCCTTTGTTTATACAGTCTTCTAAAGCCTTCAGGACCTGATTAACCGGAACCGAAATGACGACCAGATCAATCTCCTCTTTGATTTCGTTAAGATGGGGATAACAGGGCACTCCAGCGACCGTTGTATATTTGGGATTAATGGGAAAAAGCTTCCCCTTAAAGCCGAATTTAAGACAATTTTGGACGGGCCGATATCCTATCTTCAGAGGATCATCGGAAGCTCCTATAATCGCCACAGAGCTGGGATTAAACATGGGATTTAGATCTGTAACCATACAAAAGCGAAAGAGGTAAGGGGTGAAGAATTCTTACCTAGGGATTGTTCATGGTTGAGGGTTGATGGCACTGGCAATTCCTACGGTTACCTTTTGTCCTGCCTGATTCTCGCACCAGACTTCAACCAGGGTCCGGGGATATGTGCCTTCGATAACTTGTTCCTTAACCACTCCCCTGGCTGTAATTTCATCACCAGCATAAACCGATGCAATAAATTTAACAGAAAGCTCTCCATGCTGGATCCAACCCATTCCGAAGGTTTGGGCCATCAATTCCGAAATGTAATCCACAAACATAAGACCCTGGGCCACAGTTCCTTTTAAACCTGCTTTCCGGGCTACTTCTTCGTGGATATGAATGGAAATACCTCGTTGGGCGGTCTGGCTATCCTCGGAGTAGGCGGTCATTTTTTCCTGGGTGATCTTTCGAATAACGGGTCCGAGAACGGTACCCGGAGCCGAAATACCCTGGGACGTGGAGGGTAGCTCGAAATTCATGCGTCTCGGCGTCTGGGCGTCCCTGGGTTCGATAGGGTTTCTATGTTCTTCTGGCTCCCTGACAAAGCCAGGTAGAACCTCGGTTATCCGACTGTATCCCAAGTCCTGCTCGTCTTCATGGTAAAAATAAGCTTCATAGACCACCCATCGCTTACCCCGTTTTATATATTTATCCAACATTCTTCCCCTGGAGAAAAGCTTACGATCCAGGCGAATGGGACGGAAAAACTTCATCTCCTGACTTGCATGGATGGTTCCAGGTTGTCGATAAAATTTGGTTTCAAGTAGACGAAAAGAAAGATTACCTATCAGGGTAGGGGGAACAACAGGGATGGGCGTAGAGTTCTCGAGGATCTGCCAGGGATAAGTACTATCTATGGCGGCACAGTATTTTTGAACCAGTTGTTTGGTTAAAGGATGCTGGTAAGGACCCAGGTCCTCTCCAACTTCAATCTCTTCATAGATAAGGTTTTTCATTTGGGCCATCTGGGTTATTCAGAAATCAGAAGCCGGTATAGGCTGGTTCCTAACTCCTGGTTTCCAATTATGGAACAGTAAGATTCAGAAGGGCCAGACTATCCCGATAGATAATTCCATCCAGCACTTCTTTGGGTATTTTAGGCAATCGGGTCCCCTCCACCAGGTTGTTAAGTTCATAGAGAGCCCGGATGGTACTGGCCGGGGTAGTGAAGGGATAATCGGAGCCAAATATTAACTTGTGGGTCACCCCGTATTCCATGGCTAATATCAGGGAATTGTAAAGCTGCCAGGGGCGATAATAAAGGGCTGAGATATCCGCATAGAGATTCGGCTGCTTTCGGATTAAAACAAGGGTATCTACTTCCCAGGGATGACCCAAGTGGGCAATAACCATCTTCAAGTCGGGAAACTGAAGTGCAACGTCTTCCAGGAGAACTGGAAGGGCATTTTTGAGATTAACCCGCCTGGGAAAAGTAGCTCCTTGGTGGATAAGAACAGGTAATCCCAGTTTTTCGGCTTTTCCAAAAATTCGGAGCAGGCCGGGATCCGTTGGAGGGACATTTTGATAAATAGGGGAGAGCTTAAGCCCCTTGAGACCCAGATCTTCAACCGCATGTTCTATCTCTGCTATAGGATCTGGATCGTGGGGATCTACCGAGGCAAAACCGATAAGCTTATCTGGATGTATTTGCACGTACTGAGCCACATATTCATTGGGCACATGGACCTTTAAATGATTACTTTTAAAAGCCACTACAATGGCTTTGTCTACCGGCTCCATGGCCTTCCAGTGATCGTCCAGGTTTATATTCATAATGGGGTTTATCTTTTCTTGTTGTCCTCCAGGAATCCCACCGACATGGGAAGCATCGTAGACAAATTCATCGCTTAAGTGCTCGGGATATCTCCAAACATGGGTGTGACCATCCACAATCATAGCTTCTTTTGGACTGGAAAAAGGATTGAGAAACCCGTTTTCATTAATCAGGTAGTTATCCAAAATCTAAGAAAACGGGTTTCTGGTGTGGTTCTAACCGATTTTAAGAGGCTAATGGGTTTTTACGGATTTCCGTCTACTTTCATTTTTGGTATCCAGATCGGATTTTAAGTATCTATAGATGGGAGCATCTGAACGAACCTGTTTTTCCTTTACCTCGGAAATCTCCTCAACCTCTTTTTCTTCCATCTGATCCTGTTTTTGTTCTTGTTGAATTCGGTTTTTTAGCCAATTTCTATAAATTTCTTCTTCCCACTCCCAGCACATAAAAGCACCTCCTGGTAAAAAGTTAATCCTGTTTAAAGGCCTTAAGACTCAAGAATTAGGGTAAGGAGTCTATCTATGGAAGTCAATAAAAATTTTATGATTGCACTTGTTATAGTTACCAACTCGTATAATAGATCTCTGGGTAGCCTTGTGCATCAAACCAAGCAAAATAAACCTTATGAAAGGTGTTAGGATGCGCGGCTGGCATCCCGATTAAACCTGTAGATGACAAAACAGTTGCATAGTAAAACCAGGTATCTCCCCCATACCTGTAAAGATAATCAATTGCAGTTCCTCCTGATCCTGTATAATATCCCGCTAACATTTGGTAGAAACCAGCAGAGGGTGTATATTCTACGTGAACGTTCTCATGACTTTCGAGGGATAGATATTATAGTCTTTCCATTAAATATCAAACCCGATGTCCCCATAGTATATCGTTTGATTTTAGTACGAGTAATATCGTTTGTATATAGCCATACATTACCGGTAAAAAGTACCATAGAAATCCTGTTTTAAGTAGTCTTTAAGTAAAAGGAGAATTTATGGATTTTTGGGACATCCTAGAACCCCATAAATGCTTGTTTTATCACTCGAAAATTCTTTGCGTAGAAAAGATGAGGTAGAGTCATTTATGTACTGAGATTGATCATTGTAGGTAACCATATACGTGACATGATGCTTAAGAGCTAACATACAAAACCCTTCAAAATCCCCGTTTTTTAAGTAGTTAAGCATTAAATTTCTATCAAAAACACGAGAGGACCAATCTACATAAGGATTTGAAAAAAAGCCATCCACAGCAATCACTTTACGCCCGGATGCTCCCACCAGGAACAGGGCTAAATCATCGGGAGCTAAAAAGACATCCGTTGGCTGAGTATGTTCTCGAATCCAAATAAAGGCTTTCATATCCTGTTTTTGGCTCATCTGTTGAGCCAAGATACGGAATGCAGTAAAATCTTCCCGAGATAGGTACGATGGATAAACTTTTACAAAAGCAACTAGGATTAACAAACATAGAACTGTTTTTTCATACCACGGTTTAAGCGGGATTCTTATAAAGAACGATCTGTTAACAAATAGTATCAGAGACTTAATTAAAACAACGATAAACCGACTGATAGTAACCATTCCATAACCAAATAAGATCGATTCTAGAGCTTTTAAATAAAATAAAAAATGGTATCCAGGAACTATACTTGGGATAGGTACCTTATTTCTCGGGAGGATCTGACCTAGATAGCTATAGGTAATAAATCCTATAGAGCTTACGAACCAAAATAAAAGTAAGGTTCTCTCCATATATTTAGACTGCTGTAAGATTAACCCTATCATTCCCATACAGATAACAATGATAAGTAGATAATGAGACAGAGTATCACGTATAACAGCCCAAAAATTGGACAAGTTTAAGGTATAGTAAAGCCAGATACCAGGAGCCCAATTCAGAATTTTGAGGCGATAATGTCCTACAATAGAGGATTGGTTATTATCATAATAGTGATTATCAATACTATCATTAATAAATAATGATAAATTTCTAGACAACAACTAAGTTTTGATAATGTGAGGACAATGTAAAGCCCTAAAATGGAAAATTTCCAAGGATATCTCGTTTTCTGGGACAAACTCTAAAGATACGTTTGTTAATCACCGGTTTAATACTAGTATTTGTATACTAAGTTAACAAATGCCTTGAGGAGTTTATTACGGCAATAAAGACACAGCATCCTAATAAATAGGTTTTCCTCGAATTTCTGCTCAAACCGACCATATCTCAAACAACTTCAAGGTTGCTCTTCCAAAATCCATCGCTGCCTTTTTGCACTATTGTTCATAGCTCATCACACTAACACTAAATTTAATGGGGAAATCTGAATTATTCCAGTTTTAGGAGAGTATTGTTCAACAAATGAAAAAATCAGCTCAGGTGGGCAGGTCATTTTTTATATTGACTTTGACATTTTGCGGAGTATATTCTGTACATTATTTTCTCTTTGCTCGAAGGAGATCAATTTTAACCTTTAAAGGGCTGTTTTAGATAGATGAGAGGCTATCGTGGGTGGAAGAGGAGGTTCTAAGGGCATGGTTGGAAAGCGTATCATAGGGGGATTATCTATTTTTCTTCTCTGTATAGCTTTAGAGGTCTGGGCGGAGGAAAAATCTCAGGAAGGATTATTTGAAAAATTTATTGTTCAGATTGATCCTTCTTCCTGGATACCAGGGTCTTTTAAGATAAGTCCGGACGGTAGACGAATTGCCTATATCGTTAGAGTAGGGGGGCAACAGGCCGTGGTTATAGATGGAAAAGAAGAAAAACCTTACGATGCTATTGGCGAGGGTAATCCCGTATTTAGTCCGGATAGCAGGCAGGTAGCCTATGGAGTCAGAAAGGGTCTTAAAGGAGTTGTGGTTGTAAGTGGAAGCGAGCAGAAACCCTACGATGATATTGGATCCGGTAAGATTCTTTTTAGTCCAGACGGTCAACGGATAGCTTATGGAGCCAGAATAGGGGATCGATGGACTTTAGTCATCGATGGAAAAGAGGGAAAGCTTTATGATAGCATTGGAAGCAATTTTATCTTCAGCCCGGATAGCAGGCGGTTCGCTTATAATGCCCGTATAAAGGATAAGCGAGTTGTCGTCGTGGATGGAAAAGAAGAAAAACTTTACGATAGCATTGGAAGTAATTTTGTTTTCAGCCCGGATAGCCAACATCTTGCCTATGCGGCTGAGGAAGGCGAAAAATGGTTCGTGGTTGTGGATGGAAAGGAAGGAAAGCCTTACCAGGCCATTGCCGCAGGTTCTCTCACTTTCAGTCCGGACAGCCAGCACCTGGCTTATGTAGCTCAGGTAAACGATAAGTGGGTGATGGTCGTGGATGGAAAAGAAGGAACCCTCTACGATGGAATCGAGGTAGATACTCCCATCTTTAGTCCGGATAGCCGACACATTGCCTATAAAGTTATAGATGATCGGAGACGTTTTGTGGTTATAGATGGAAGAGAGCAAAAGCCCTATGATGACCTTTTAGAGGACACGCCGGTTTTTAGCCCGGATGGTAAGCGGATCGGTTACGGAGCTAAACAAGGCGATAAATGGTTTGTAGTAGTAGATGGAGAGGAAGGAAAATCCTATGACAGAATTGGATACCCTCTTCTCTTCAGCCCGGATAGCCAGCGTATGGCTTATCGTGCCGGGGTGGGAAATAAACAATTTGTTGTTGTAGATGGAAAAGAGGGAAAAGTTTACGAAAGCATCTCAACGGGTACACCTGTTTTCAGTCCCGACAGCCGGCATGTGGTTTATGTGGCTAAGGAAGGAAATAAATTGTTTCTCGTTGTGGACGGACAGGAAAGAAAACCTTATGATTTTATCTTTACCCCTCCGAGGGGAGGGATTATCTTTGATTCTCCAAATGAGCTTCGTTATCTTGTCATCCAGAACAATGGTATCTATCAGGTAGAGGAAAAGATAAGATAATTCTCTTTAGATCTCTTTCCGGTCCTCTTGCAAAACCCACAGGTAAGCTGGTCTAATTTGCTTTTATTTTAAAACCTGAAAGGTTTATTTTGATTCCAGGTTCTGCTTGATTCTATTCCATAGACCGCTCCCCACCATCTGATCGGCTTGAGCCACAATTTTTTTGACCCATTCCAGGATGTCTCCTTCTCCAGGCCAATTTTCTTTTATAATATTTGGATCCAGGGTATTCAACATCAGGTTTAAAGCATAAGCACTGACGGCAATATCATCCAGGTATCCCAAGGGGCCTAGCAGGAACTCAGGAATAACATCCACAGGAGAGACATAATAGGCCAGAGCAAGGCCAAGTTTCGCTTTATGGCCTGATGGAACTCTTGAATCGAACATGAGCTTACAGAGTAGATAGAATAAATCCGGTGCCAACAGGACGTATTCTATCCATTTACTGTTTTTTCCTTCATGGGCTGCCCAATCCTGGACTTTCTTTCGAAGGTTTTTATAGAAATCCTCTGTTTCCATATCTATCTTGTTTTAATACGTTTCTGATATTTCTTATTTTCGCGTTCTTTATACCCTTCTTCTCTAACTTATGAGGATAAAGTTTTATGGAGAAAGTACAAAGTTCGCAAACAGGATTAAAGAAACAGTAAATAGAACTAGGGTTAATTTATGGCGTGTGGAAGATCTACGTCAAGGAAAAGATTTTCTATTTGGGGCCGATCGCCCTCCAGGTGGAATTAACTGAGCCTGGGCTGGGAGAAACACTTCGATTTAAGGTGGTTCCATTCATAAGCCATATGACCAGTCGACCGTTCTTATCCTCCCAGAGGAGGTCAGGTTGACCGTCTTGGTTGAAGTCTCCTGTTCCGATGACCTTCCAGTTTGAATCCAACAGATTGGGATTGGGGTAAACGCCTTTTTGTAGGGTTGTACCCTTCAGGAGCCATAGGTAAATACGTCCATTCAGATGTTGCCAGAGGATATCTGGAGAGTTATCCTGATTAAAATCTCCGATTCCCACCATTTTCCAGCTTGGATCGTTTCTATTAGGGTTCAAATAAGTCCCTCCATTCTGAAGAATTCCCTTCATGAACCAGACATAGAGCCATCCATCTTTATGTTGCCAGAGAATATCCGTCTGTCCATCCCCGTTGAAATCCCCGGTAGCAACAATTTGCCAGTTTGAATCGGTTGGGCTGGTATTGAGATACCTGCCGCTACTTCCCAGGATACCCTTCATAAACCACAGGTAGAGTAAACCTGTCTTATTTTGTCCGATCAAATCCACCTGTCCATCTTGGTTAAAATCTCCTGTGGCGACGATTTTCCAGCTCGAATCAAAGGGGGTGAGAGTAAGATAATTCCCTCCATTTTGGGTGGTTCCTTTCATAAACCATACGTAGATACGTCCATCCGGGAGTTGCCACAGAATGTCTGTTTGGTTATCTTGATTAAAGTCGAAAAGCTGCTTTGATGCGACCGGTTTATAGGGCGTCAGCCAATTTTCTACAGACCATCCTGTAAGGCCATTATCCCATCGAATCTTCCACCATACATAGAAGGTCCCCAGGTAAGAAGCTCCTTCTGGACCTCCTGTGAGGGTTCCACGGGCACCTTTAGGCACCTGACCTATCCGGGTCCCTGCTGGGGTTGATCGTACGTTCAACCCTGTGGTCGTCTGGACCTGGCTTCCTACTCTGACATCCGGTCTCCAGAGAAACTCCACCGTAATCCAATCGTTATCTTTCATTTTTAGATCATCCCAGAAAGTTCCATCGGCCAGATCGATGCCGGCCGGATTTCGGACCACCTGAAAATCCTTATTATTTCCGAAGTCTCCACTCCATCTTCCATTATAACCTTGCAGGTATGCTGCCTGGGCCTGGGGTACTCCTGGGCCTAAACCCGGTTTACCCCCATGGTGCAGGTGTTTGTAAATCTCTCGGATATTTTCCGGATTCCAATAATCATCGAAAATATTCCAGGGTCCCACGTCCCAAACCGGTGC
This sequence comes from Candidatus Limnocylindrales bacterium, assembly GCA_035559535.1. Taxonomy (NCBI): domain Bacteria; kingdom Bacillati; phylum Chloroflexota; class Candidatus Limnocylindria; order Candidatus Limnocylindrales; species Candidatus Limnocylindrales bacterium. The sequence continues at coordinate 58,113 of DATMBG010000033.1, read as the reverse complement.
CACTACGGACCTGCCTTTATAGGTTAATCTAACCTGGAAGTCATAGGTACGGTCGTTGGCGTTCAGTGCCCGGTAAGAGGGCAGGGCAACAAAATGATCCCGTGGCTTGATGACATGGCCATTTGCAGTAGTGCCCCCCACAAGACCTTCCCGGGTGGCAAAGATCTGATATCCCAATCCCTTACGCTCCAGCCCACGTACCTTTGGAATCGCCCTGACCACAACTTCTTGATGCCGATACCGTACAGGTGCCCTGGGATCATCTCCTTTGAACAGGATAGCAGTTTGGATTCCCCGCGTTACCCTGGTTAATCTGCAGGTCACTTTCAAAGACATGGCGGCCCCTGGAAGGACACGAGCCTGATCAATCACACAGGGATTATATCCAGAAGCTCTTATGACAATGGTATATAACTTGAAAGGAAAAGGAGTAGGAACAGAGTTAATGAGAAACTCACCCTGTTTATTGGTAACTCCAGCCCTTACGGCCGATTGAAGTGGAGGCAACGGGATATCTCCTTTATCGGTATGAATAACATAATCTGTGGGACCTCGCCGGGTAGAAGGATCCAGAAGAAAAATGTCTGCATCGGGAATAGGTTTTGAAGTGACCGCATCGGTTACAGTTCCATATACATTACCGACCAGTTGATCAGCCGATAAGGAGGTATATCCCTCCGTTTGAGAAAATACAGGTTCTGAAGCCAGGATGTCCAAGAGAAGCAGCAGAATGACCCAGAGGGAGTTTTGCTTCATTTATCTTTCTCCTTTTCCGACGTGATTTTCTTGATTTTTTCGGTTCTATAAGAGTACAAATATTTAGATTCTGAGAAATCCGGCAGCGTTATGGCTTTAACTATTAAAGTTTCGTTATCTTTCCATTGAGGGTCGTAGGTTGAAAACCGTTCGTTCGGCTTTGGCAGGGTTACTTTTTTTAAACCACTTCCATCATATCGGACAACCCATACATGGGTCGTGGTCAGGGGGCTATGGCCACCCAGATTATAACTCACAAATGCAATCAATTCTCCATCAGGAGACCAAACGGCCGACTTTACTCCCTCGTCTTTTCCCAGGTTGCTTATCTGTCTTTTCTGGGTTTTATCCATCTCCATGACCCAAAGCTCGGGTCGTCCAGCACGACAAATAATGGCAAGGGCTCGTTTTTTATCGGGGGAAGGGATCAACTCTTCTTCCTTAGGTTGGGGAATATCCTCGGTCGTCTCTTGACCAGAAATTTTCATCGGAAAGGAGAAAAGTACGAGAAGTAATATAAGTATCAGTTTCTCGACTCTTGAGAACCGTTTCCCTATCCTGTAAACCGTTTGCATCTTCTTCAAATCTTTCAATCCAGGGACTTTAGAAAAAACCTGACAAAATGCAAGCTTACAAACTTCTCTAAGGATGTTGGTAATGTGTCTAAGCGAAATGTTTCACTCTATCGAATCCGGAGGGGGAGGAAAGGAGAGTGGGTGCTACTGGTTTCGAACCAGTGACCTCTGCCGTGTGAAGGCAGCGCTCTACCCCTGAGCTAAGCACCCATTTTCTACTTTAACCTTATAAGCTATTTCGTTATGCTCTGTCAAGGAGTAAGTTAGAAATTTTCTTCGGATTTCAGTTTGGATGGCTCAGGACTTTTCTGACTATCTCGTCGTCTACTCTAATTCCATAACGACCGTTGATAGTGACCATTTCCCCTATTTTTCTGGGTAAAACATATTCTGCTTTCCCTCCCCGGGCTTTTTTATCTAAAGTAGTAGCCTGAATAATTTCCTGGGGGTTTAAATGGGAAGGAAGGGTGACCGGAAGCCCGAAAGCTTCTAACAAACTCCTCTGGCAACGAACCTCTTCTTCGGTTAAATAGCCCAGTTCTTGGGCGATACGGCTTTCTATTGTCATACCTATAGCCACGCCCTCTCCATGGAGGATCCGATATTGACAAAGGGCCTCAATGGCATGTCCGATGGTATGACCATAGTTTAAGATCTTTCTCAAGTCCCCCTCTCGTTCATCTTGCTCAACCACATAAGCTTTGATTTCGCAACATCGTCCGATGATATAAATGATCGGTTCACTTTCTAAGTTTAAGATTTTGTCTTGATTCTCCTGGAGGTAATCGAAGAGAGATCGATCTTGAATCACGGCATATTTTACGATTTCAGCCAGGCCGGCCTTTATCTGTCGAAGGGGAAGGGTTTTTAAAGTATCTATATCGATATAAACGGCTGCAGGTTGGTAAAAGGCGCCTACCAGATTTTTTCCCCAGGGGACATCTACTGCCGTTTTACCTCCGATACTGCTATCCACATGGGCCAGCAGGGTGGTAGGAATCTGGATGTAGGGAATCCCCCGATTATAGGTGGCAGCCACAAAACCGGCCATATCTCCGACCACCCCACCCCCCAGAGCGATAATGGCCGAGTCTCGACCAAAACCCTGGCGGAACATCTCATCCTCCAGGTAAGCTTTAGTTTCACGGGTTTTGTATTCCTCTCCGGCCGGGAAAGTAATAAGCGTAACGTGTAAACCTTTTTTTTGAAAATCCTTTAGCAATGGGATTCCGAAAATAGGGGCCACTTCAGAATCTGTGATAAGGGCATAACGATCTGCAAGGGGTTTATTTTTTAGATCCTGTCCCACTTGAAAAAGTAACCCCGAGCCGATTTTAAGGTCATAGGAATGATCAACGTGTTTAGCCAGATGAACGCGGATTGTTTTCAAGGAATCTTACTCCCTATCTTTAAGGTTTATTCAATTCTTTAATGGCTATGTTTCGATATCGGGTAAAACGACCTGGGGCCCATCGATCGGTTCCACCATGTACCTGCAATCCGATCATTCCTTTATCCGGCAGGCGTTTCTGATTATCCGTCCAGTCCATAAGAGGTTGTCCGTTCATCCAGGTCTTGATGTGGGGAGGATTTCCTTCAATTCGGACAAGCAGACTATTCCATTGATCCCTTTTCCAAACTTTAGGAAAGTCCTTGGCCGGAAGGAGAAAACCGCCTATCCCTTCTCCATAAATACCTCCCACGTTTCCTTGCGGAAGGTAATCGTTTAAGATCTGGTAAGCCTGACCTCGCTCATTAGCCCGTAAAAAGATTCCACTATCGCATCCAAAATCCGGCATAAGCTCAAGGTACAATTCAAAATCACCAAATTCTTGATCTGTCAGGAGAAGCCCCCCATTACCCGGTCTATCCTGGGTTCCGGCAATCGCGCCATCTTCAATGATCCAGCTTTGGGTATTACCATGGACACTTTCTTTACTCATATGCCAGCCTGTAAGGGTTTTTCCATCGAAAAGGCTTTGAAAACCTTCGGGAATTTGTTCTGGAGAGCCCGTCTCAGAGGCAGGAGGTTGTGCCTTGCCGGTACACCCTATTAAGAAAAAAACCATGAATAAATTTATAAAATAAAACATAGAAGGCCTCTTTTCCCTTTATACCAGCTTTCCATAGGAGAAGACCAATCGAATCCCGGTATCCCGCAGGATCTGTTCTACCTCAGGCCGAACTCGATAGCAAAAACATACCGGAAATATCTCCCCTGCAAGGTGTTGACGGGCTCGTTCGACTTGTTTAATAAAGTCCTTGACCTCTTTGAGGGTCAGGTTGTGTTTTGCCTCACCGACAATCCAGATGGTCGTTTCCGGCCTTGCCGGATCTGTAGCCGTTCCAAAGATATTCACCTCTTCGGGCTCGGTATCCCACCTTTGCCAAGACCGATGTAATTCACTGACCTGCCAGCCAAGCTCGCGTTTCAGTACGTTATACAAGACGATATAAGCGATGTTTTCAATATCCCCACCCACCGTATCACTCAATCCACCAACCTGTTTCTGGAGACGATCTATAGCCCAGGTCAATTTCTCAATGGCTTCCCGTGTTTCCGTTTGAAAGATATTCAAGCGTTCTTCGGTTTTGTGTTGGGCTTCGGCCAGTTGTTCCACAGCCAACTCCAGTCTGCTGACCTGTTCTTCGGTTCTATGTTGTGCTTCTGCTAACTCCCTCACAATCTGCTTCAGCTCACTAAAATCTTCACGTGTCACACCCGCCTGATGTATCTGGGTTGCAACCCGATCCAGCACGCGCATAAGAACTTCCGCAGTCTGCGCATCGAAAGCTTGACGCAGCTCGGCCAGCAAAGCTTCCCGGTCTATTAGAATTAAGCTATCACTCATGGTGGATCCCTCAGGTTATAAAAAAGAGGGTTTATTTTAATTTACATATTTAATTCTCCACCGGCAATTTCTTCAACACTTTTGTAACTTTCTTAAACCGTAGGTTTGAGAGTATCCCAGTGGACAGAGGTTTTGAAATAAATCAGATTTTTCTGGGTAGAAAAATATGAAACTCAGAGCGGCTGGTATCAAGAAGCTCCTTTACTCCTATTATCGCAGGCCATAATGTAGCGGAGTATCCTTTTCGAGTTAAAAAGGTACCGGAAATCTTTCTCCTGCCCGACGGACAGGCCATACCCGGCTTCCGTTAATTGGTTTATTCTTTTAGTAAAGATTAGCCTTTTTTCTTATCGACCAGTTCTTTTAAATGCTGCCTGGCTTCTTTAGCCAACTCACTTTCCGGCTCCAATTCCAGAACTTTTTTCCAGCACTGGGAGGCCTTTTCCCAGTCTTCCATGAGTGTATAAATTTCTCCCAGGCAGGCATAGACTTCCTCGTTGGAGGGATCTTTCTCGAGGTATTGTTGAAGGGTGGCCGAAGCCTGCAGATATTGACCCTGCTTTTTATAAAGATGACCGAGAGCTAAATACCCTTGGAGGGCATTTTCATCCAGGATGGCCGTTTTTGCCTGTTGTCTGATGAATTTAAGATACATTTCCTCGGCTTTAGAGGGATCTTGAAGTTTTTCATATAGCTGACCCAGATAGTAATAAGCCAGTTCGAATTTCGGATCCAATTCGATACTTCTCCTAAGGAAGCGAAGGCTTTCTTGTAAATCTCCATAATCCGAATAGAGGTTTCCCAGGACAAAGTGGGCTTCTGAGTGGGTAGGGTAAATTTGGATAACCTTTTTCATTTCCTCGATGGCCTTGGTCAAAAAACCATATCGCGCATATACCATTCCCAGGTCAAAATGGAGATCCGGGTCTTCAGGGTTCAACTTAAGCCGGGCTTTGAGGTCTGCAATTTGTCGATCTGTAAAGTGGCGGCTATCATCGAATCTAATATCATAGGGTGCAATTTGATAAAGACCGAAATTCTTAATTCTTCTGAGTTCTGCAAAGCCAAATCCCAGGGAATCTTCCAGCCCGATATGTTTTAATCTTTCGCTGAGCGTTTTTTCTTGATGCATTTCCAGGGCAATTTCTAGTTTTTCCTGAATCTCATCGATCTCCGGAGCAAATTCTCCATATAACTCTTTGGCCGTTTGGTAGGCTTCTATGGCGAGGTCCCATTGTTGGTCGTTCGCATAAGTATCCCCTTTTTGAACATATTCCACCGCCAGATTAATCCTGGAGTTTTGTAGTTTTTCTTCAATCCATCTATGGATGGGTTCTTCTTGGGGTCCCAACATTTCCAGAGCTTTTTGGTATTCTATAAGAGCCGAATGCCACTTTCCTTCTTGAAAGAAAAGGTTCCCCCGTCTTATGTATTCTTGATAATCTCGCTTAAAAATAGATCGGAGAAATTTCATTCTAAAACGTAAAGCCTTCACCCCCAGGACATCCCTGCCATAAGGAAAAATCGGTTATTTCTTTTTTGGACTCTTGGTCCTTGGAGGTGAGGGCTACTTACGTTTTATTTTTGCTTTGACCCACCTGGGCTTAGTTATAGGCAAGAACTTTCTCTCCCTCTTCCTTCTCTAACGAAAGGGGGTTTTGGGCAAGTATCCGGATCAGCTCTTTCTCCATCCGCTGGGTTAGTTTAAAGAGGGTATTGGGTTGAAGAGCCGATATAGAAACCGCCTGATAAAGCCTGCATAGATTCTCGACTAATTTGGGATCTACTTTATCTTCTTTATTAAAGACTATTAATGTGGGTTTGGTATGCAACCCGAGCTCATAGAGAATTTTGTTAACGGCCTGAATCTGTTCTTCAAATCGAGGATTGCTTACATCAACGACATGCAAGAGTAAATCGGCATCTTCCAGTTCATCGAGGGTAGATCGGAAAGCCTCCATGAGATCTTTAGGAAGATCTCGAATAAATCCGACCGTATCCGTGATAATTACTTCTAAATCTCGGGGGAAACGAAGCCTTCGACTGGTTGGATCCAAAGTAGCAAATAATTGGTCCTCTACATATACCTGACTGTGGGTTAAGGCATTAAGTAAAGTAGATTTTCCGGCATTGGTATAGCCTACAATGGAAACAATGGGTAATTCCTTCTTAAGGCGTCGAGACCGGCGTTGTTCTCGACCTTTTGCCAGATGTTTGAGTTCATTTTCTAATCGATGGATGCGATCTTTTACCCGTCTGCGATCAACTTCTAGCTTTGTTTCACCGGGTCCTCTCCCTCCAATACCTCCGGTTAAGCGAGATAATGCATCATCTCGGGTGGAGAGCCTGGGAAGCATATATTTGAGCTGAGCAAGTTCCACCTGGACCTTTCCAACTCGGCTGTGAGCCCGTTGAGCAAAAATATCCAGAATAAGTTGAGCCCGATCAATGATTTTAAGATCTGTAAAATCTGCCAGGGTTCTCACCTGGGCAGGAGTTAACTCCTGATCAAATACCAAAAGATCGGCTCCCAGTTGGAGAGCTTTTAGAACCAGCTCTTGAAGTTTTCCTTTTCCCATTAAAAACTTCGGGTCTGGTTTCGGACGATGTTGAAGAACCGAATCCAGGACCAGAATTCCGCTGGATCTTGCCAGTTCTTTAAGCTCTGCTAAAGAATCCTCTGCCTCGAATTTACTCCCAGACGTTACACTCACCAAAATGGCCCGTTCACGGTTATCTCCTAACTCTCTAACCCCCTGAACTCGAGCAAACTCTTCTTCCAGGGATCGAATCAATTGCTCAAAATCCAGCTCCAGCTGGCTGGGGTGGACAGGATCCAGCAGTAGCCAGTTCTTGTTTTCCAGATTTTTAGGAAGGAGATGAGCCAAGTAAGCAAAACCCGGGAGACCATCTGGCTGCACACTAATAGCCCCCATGAGGTCTAATCGGAGTAAGGCCAGATCCATTAAATCTTCCTGGCTTAATGGCTCTCCTTTCAAATGGGTATGTAAACATCGAAGCCCCAGAAGTCGGCTTGATCCTTTACGGAATCCCCTTAGATCCGGGATAAAAATACTTTTGGCATCTCCTACGATGACATATTCAATATTTCCTCGACGATTGACCAGAATTCCAATCTGCCTTCCTATTTCCTGGGAAATTTCCGTTAAATAGCGAGCCAGTTCTTGGGTAATGACTTTGGTGGCAGGAATCTTTCTTCGGTAGATATGTTCAATTCTTTTCAGTTCATTAGGTTTTAAACCGATTAAATTACCATAAAGTTTATGAATAGAATTTCACCTCGACTTACTGATTGTTCGTTGTTTATTGTTCGTTGTTTTTTGTTTAAACCGATAACTTAAGACGACCCTGGCAGGTAGTCAAAGTTATCGGATCCACTGACCCCCAACAATGAACAATTAACTACGAACAATATACGACTCTTTCCCTTCAGTTACCAGGGGTAGGGTAAAGTAGAAGGTACTCCCCTTTTTAGGTTCACTTTCAACCCCAATCTCTCCTCGATGACGACTGATAATTTCCTTACAGAAGGCTAATCCTAAACCCACCCCAGGTGGTTTTTCTGTTAAAATATTACCGAGTTGATTGAATTTTGTAAACAGATAGGAGGTATTCTCCTTAGAAATTCCTATACCCGTATCGGTAATGGAAACCTTAACAAAAGGATGACACTCCTTCCGCTGAACTTCTTCCATTTTGATGTCGATCTTTCCCTTTTCTTTGTTAAATTTAATAGCATTGTCCATAAAGTGACATAAAACCCGATCTATTTTCTCTTCATCAGCATATACCTGAAGGCTTCTATCTGAAGGTTGATAAGTGAGGGTTATTTGTTTTTTCTCGAGATGGGTTTGGAACCTATCGATAATTCTGGTGATAAGAGGATGCAAAAGGACGGGTCTGATATTCCATTTCACCTTATCGGATTCGACTAAACTAAATTCTGCAATTTGATCCAGAAGAATCGAAATTTGCTTTCCAGATTCTAAAATGGCCTGAAGAAATTCTTTTCCTTTTTCAGGAGAAAGTTTATTTCCCATCTCCAGAAGAAGTTCAGCATATCCGTTGATCGAAGTCAACGGGGTTCGGATTTCATGGGAAATATTGCTGATAAAATTGGACTTCATTTGATCCAGTTGCTGGAGTTCTTTATTGAGCCGTTCAAGTTCTCGGGCCTTGATTTGGAGCTTCTCATAGAGCCAGGCGTTTTCAATGGCCAGGGCGATGGGATTGGAGATGCCCCTTAGAAGATCCAGGTCATGTAGATCAAAGGCCTTGCCTGATTTTTTATTATTCACGTTGAGAACCCCAATCACACGGTCTTTGATCTTCAAGGGGACACATAAAAGAGAGTCATTTTTATATTGATCGAGAGTTTTTTTTCTGAACTTCTTGAATTTTTCACTCTTCTCAATATTATTAATAAGCAAGGGTTTGCCTTGTTGAGCAACCCATCCCGAAATCCCTGTCCCTATGGGAACTCGCGCGTTTTCCACAATTTGTTTCTCAGGTCCTATATAGGCCAATACAGCCAATTCTTGGGTATCTTCCTGGATCCCCATTAAAGAGACTGTTTCTACATCCAAAATTTGAGAAACTATTTCGACAACCCGTTGGAGGAGTAAATCAATGTGTTCAAAGGAATTGGTGATTTTACTTACTTCCATCAGGGTTATGAGCTCTTCGAAATATTGCCTGGAGTTCTTGAGGATAGCTTGATCCAACAGGGTTTGTTTATATCGGCTGATTGCTTCACGGATCGAGTCGAGCAACTCCATAGGATCAGGAGGTTTAAGAATATAATCCGAAACGCCTAACTTTATTGCTTTTTTAATCGCTTGTAGAGATATCTCTGAAGTAAGAATAATGATGGGTAAATAAGGATGATTTTTCCTCAGTTCTTCGGCAAACAAAAGACCCTTTCCTTCACCCAGGGAAATCTCTATCAGAATCAGATCCATAGAGAATTGAGTTAAATATTTTTTGCCTTCCTCATAAGAATTTGACGGAAGGATGGTACAGCCCTTAGGGATCAGGATTTTTTTCAGGATACGCCATGTGTTTGGATCCTCATCTAAGACTAAAATTTTACTGCCCACCAAGCTCATTTTAGACATTTTTAATCCTTCTAGCCCAATTTTTTCTACCTATCAGGAACTCTCTTTCAGGTCAAGATTTTTCTCAGCAAAATTTGGACCATCCTTTTTTCCCTAGATCTCCACCTGGGTGCGTAATTCGATTTCTTCCAGAACTCGACTAACCCGTAAGCACTCCTCTAATTCGCCGGTGATTACAATGGCTCTTCCTTTGGTATGAGCTTCCCAGGTAATTAATTCTGCTTCTTCCCGAGAACAACGAATAGCCTTTATAATTTGAGCAATAACTTCTTCAAAGGTGTGATAATCGTCGTTAAATAAAATCACTTTAGCCGGTAGACTCGTCTCAATTTTTTCTTCGGTCTCGGTGATGACAGATATTTTTTGGGCCATATCTTTTACCTCCTGAACTTGGGTGAAAGTTACCTTCGGTTAAAAGAATTCCCCATCCATTTGATTTTGCATCAGATCTTCTGTTAAAAGCAAGGGTAAATTTCCAGATTTTAATCGACTTTTAATTGACTTTCCCTACAAAGTATCTTACTGTAAAAGAACTTACAAGTAAATCTTTCAAATGATGGATTCGGGTTTAAACGTCTTTCTGAGAAACAGAGGTTGTATTATGACGACTTTACAAGCTTTCGTTCTCGGAGTTGTTCAAGGTCTTACAGAGTTTTTACCTGTCTCCAGCTCAGGCCATCTTATACTTATACCCCACCTCCTTCATTGGCCTGATCAGGGATTGGCCTTTGACGCTATCTTGCATTTAGGGACTTTAATGGCCGTTCTGCTCTTTTTCAGATACGAGTTATTTGAGATAGTTAAAAATTCCGTAATGATGATGCTTAAAGGTAGGTGGGAAAATTTAAATCAGGAGGTAGGGGTGAAGATTCTGATCGGTTCTATTCCTGCAGCAGTGGCCGGAAAACTTTTAGATGAGTTTATCGAGACCCACGTTCGCTCTGGAATCCTCGTAGCCAGTATGCTTATTATTTTTGCTATTCTACTTTGGCTGGCAGATCGATATTCCGAGCAGATCAAACAACCCATCAAGCAGATAGAAATGCTTGGTTGGAAAGAAGTTCTTATTATCGGTTGTGCCCAGGCGGTAGCTTTAATTCCAGGGGTTTCTCGTTCGGGTATGACGATAACGGCCGGATTATTTTCTAAGTTAGATCGAGAATTGGCTATCCGATTTTCCTTTCTCTTGAGTGCTCCGATTACAGCAGGCGCCGGCGGTCTTAAACTGTTACAGCTCCTTCACAAAGGAATTCCTGCGGGAGGAATTTCTTATCTGGTCATTGGATTTTTGGCTTCTATGCTCAGTGGAATCCTGGCCATTAAGATTCTCCTCCGGTTAGTTCGATCCCATACTTTTGATCTGTTTGTATTTTACCGGATTGGCTTAGGGATTTTTATTCTCATCCTTTTTCTCCGATAGATGAATCTGGAAGTTTTTGAAATTGGAGGAGGGTTGTAGATTACCAAGATACTTTTCTGGGTTTCCCTGGCAATGGTGAAATTCCTTTAAAGAGATAAAAATAATCGGTTATCGTCTGTTCTCCATTGTCGGTTGTTGGTACTTATCTGTAATGACTCTTTAACGACCGATAGTGGTCCACAGACTGCCTGTATGTTTGATGTTATTATTAAAAATGGTTACATTTATGATGGCTCTGGAAAGCCGGGTTTTAAAGGGGATATAGCCATTCAAAATGGAAAGATAGCTGAGATAGGATCTGTGAGCGGTTCGGCTGGGCGGGTTATAAATGCAGAGGGGTTAGCAGTCAGTCCGGGTTTTATAGATCCCCACACCCATTATGATGCTCAATTTACCTGGGATCCTCTGGCTACTCCATCCTGCTGGCATGGAATTACTACGGTTATCATTGGAAATTGTGGTTTTACTATAGCACCCTGTCGTCCCCAGGATCGGGAATTAATTATGCGAACCCTGGAAAAGGTGGAAGGAATGTCCCTGGAAGCCATGCAAAAAGGGATTCGGTGGAACTTTGAAACCATCCCGGAATATTTGAATGCCCTGGAAAAGCAAGGAGTAGGACTCAACGTGGTGGCTTTGATGGGTCATTCCACCATCCGCCAATATGCCATGGGTCCTGAGGCTTCTGAGCGAGAAGCAACCCCGACTGAGCTGGAGGCCATGAAACAGATTGTTCGAGAAGCCATGGAAGCCGGGGCTTTTGGAATAGGATCTTCCACCGCCACAACCCATATTGGTGGGGATGGAAAACCTGTTTCGAGTCGATTGGCTTCTGAACAGGAGTTCTTAGAACTTGGCCGGGTCATCGGCTCTTATAAACGGGGGATTATTGAAGTTACTCCGGCCCTTTATTCTCCTTTGGAACCCTGGGCACGCCTGGCCAGGGAGTCCGGTCGACCGGTTACCTGGGCGGTTCTTTTACAGCAAAATGCCCAGCCGGATTATCATCGGCAAATGCTTAAGGAAACAGAAGCTTTTTTCAACCAGGGTCTGGAAGTTTATCCTCAAGTAAGTTGTCGCCCCCTTGTCATGAGCTTCAGCATGGAAGATCCTTATGTCTTTGAGGGGCTCCCTTGCTGGCAGCAAGTATTTAAAGCCTCACCTGAAAAAAGACCGGAGGTTCTCCGAGATCCTGACTTCCGTGCAGCTTTTCGACAGGATACCACAACCTTCCCATCCCGCCTTTTTGCCGGAGATTGGGAAACCATACAGGTTCAAAAAGTGACCCAGACCAAACATCAATCCCTGCTGGGAAGAAACCTTGTAGAAATAGGTCAAGAATTGGGGAAGCATCCTTCAGATGTCCTTTTTGATCTGTCTTTAGAGGAAGATCTAAAAATGGAATTCTTTGTAAGGCTGATGAATAATAAAGAAGACGACGTAGCCGAACTCCTGATTCATCCTTACACCTTGATTGCGGCCTCCGATGCAGGAGCTCACCTGACTTTGTTCTGCGATGCCGGTTACTGTAGTTACTTCCTGGGCCATTGGATCCGTGAAAAAAGAATTATGCCTCTGGAAGAGGGAATTCGTAAACTTACTTCAGTACCTGCCCAAATCTATGGAATTAAAGACCGGGGTCGCATTGAAGTGGGTAAAGCAGCCGATCTGGTTATCTTTGATCCAGATGCTATTCACACAGAACCCACCGAACTGGTCCGTGATTTGCCGGGGGGAGGTGAACGCCTGATTTCAAAATCCCGTGGTATTTATTATTCTTTTGTAAATGGAGTTCCCCTCTTAGAAAATGGAAAGCTTACGCCTTCTTTAAATGCACACCCAACGGGTTCTTCTTTGCCGGGTAAGGTACTTCGAAGTAACCTCTATACTCCAGATGTGTAATACTGTTTCCATGTTGAAACATCACCTAAACTATAGGGTAGTCCTTTGTGGCTACCCTATTTAAGGGCCATTCTGGGCGGCATTTCTACTTAGATTTAATATAAAATAACCCTTTGACACCCAATCCCAGGTGGTCGAAACAGAAAATACTGATACCCCCATTCAGGAGCTTGGCAAGAAAATTTTAACGAATCCTCGGAAGGAGTCATCTACCTTAACTGATCCTGTCCCATCATTTACCCGGAAATTCAAAGATCTTGGATCAGGAATCGAACTTTACAGGGCAGGTTTTTTGTTTATCTCCGCAGGATTTTGTGCGAACCTGACCGATCTTTACCCTGGTAGAAGGGTATATCAGATTTCAACTTCCAGGTTTTTAGAGAATTTTTGAAAAAATTTTCCCTCCTGGTTAACTGATTCCTTCTTATCGGGTTTATAAATACAACACACGATCTCATCTTCTTCATATTAACCTTCTGAGGAGTGTTGTGTAGATCCCTCATGTCAGATTTCCCGATGGAATAATTCAAGGGTTACGCTATATAGGGGCGATCGGCCGATCGCCCGTACCGGGCGGGAAGCCCCCCGCCCGTACTTTAAGGGAGATGATCTGCATAACCATCCTGATGAATGGAGGCAATCCCATGGAGTTAGTAGTCAGGTTTATTTTTGTTGTAATACTCTGGAACTTAATCTTACAGCAGGCCAGCGCACAGTCTTTGTCCCAGAAAGATTACGATTTCTATACCATCGTTGTGACAAATGCTCAACGGATGGGAGTAGGAATGAGACAAAGTCCTGAAGCAATAGTTGCTGCAGCCAAGAAGATCTGCCAGGACATCCAACAATTAGGCGCTCCGAAGGTTATCGAGAACAACCGCCAGCAGGCATCGGCAGCGATCCAGAATGTGGACGAATCCACAAAACGTCAGGTCGCCGATATGTTCTTCCGCAATGCCATCTCAACCTATTGCGACCATCAAATTCAAAAAGCCTACGACGCACTCTTTAACACAGCACAGAACAATACAACTCCTGCGCCTGGAAGTAACTATTCTGAAGCAGGTCCTAATAGGGATGATCTGATGTACGGAAGGTTTACAGATCTTGCGGCCCGATCAAATATTGATTTGCAACAACATCTATCCTACACGAAGCCCTATGTGGTGGATCGGGCAGGTTATTTTTGTCGTTTGATGAGAGGTGGAGATATCCCTAAGTTGACCGCTGAGATTGCATTTCCTCCGATCCAATCCTGGGGAAAAACTTCGAAGGATCAATCCCGGCTTGAGGTTGTAATTCTCATAACGGGAACAGAGGCTTATTGTCCCGATCAAACCTCCACGGTTGACCAATGGCGCAGGACCTATGAGAGATAATTCCAGGGTAAACCAGGGGCAGTTAAATGCGGCCAGGGATTCTAAGGATCGGGAAGGCTGGGGTAGTGGAAGGCTGGTAAGGCTCGAAACGGCTCCAGCGGCCAAATATCTTAAGTATTTTTGATACTGAACGGAGAGGAGGGTATAGTATAAAGAATGCGGAAGACGGTACTGTACTATCGGTTATTTCAAAGGGAAAGAAAGGATCAGGTCGGCAAATGGTTGAACAAATCCCATGCCTATTCCTTAAAAGGGCTGTATACCCTTCAAGGTATACCGATCCAATTTGTTGTTGAGAACTCATCCGGCAAGATTGAATACGAAGGAAATATCCAGGGGGATACCCTCAACTTGAACTGGTATTCTTATATTAACGGTCATCGGGGGATCAGTACCTATACCTTTACCACAGTGTCATTGAGCGTGAGTTACGAGCATACTGTAGCCGCAACCCCCGAACGAATTCAGGAGTTGCTTCTTAAATATTAGATTACAGCCGGTATTCCGGAGGGATTCTCTCTTACGGCTAACAGGGCTTCGGATTATTTCCTTAACTTGAAAAAACTTGAAATTTACAAATCTCTCTGAGGGGTTATCCATCCCTTCATGCAACAGGTTCGAGCGAAGGGGTAGAGAATACAAAATTTCCAACGGCGATAGCCCCACCCGTTGCATAAAGGGTATTCAAAGAACAGGCTTTAATACTTTAAATCAGTTGTTAACACCTTTTACATACCGTTTATAGGCGAATCCTACCAACCCTCCATCCCGAAGTAGGGCCTGATCATATTCGTCTAAGGCAAAGGGGATTTGATCCTCCCCAACCTGGATGATCTTTTTCTCCAGATCGATTTGTATGTCGGTACCGTTTTCAAGGGAAAAGAGTTTTTGGATCTCTTCCGGGGAGATCCGAATAACAGGGAGTCCACAGGCAATACTATTTTGATAGAAGATTCGGGCGAACGTAGTTCCAATAATGGCCTGAATGCCATGGGCTTGAATAGCCCAGACAGCGTGTTCTCGAGAAGAACCACAGCCGAAATTCTCTCCGACAATCAAAATTTTAGCCTGTTTGAAGGCCGGGCTATTACGGTCGAATCCCTCAAACTCAAGACTCTCCATGACAAAAGGTCCAAAACCAGATTTGTCGGATTTGGTCAGGTAACGAGCCGGTATGATCTGGTCGGTATCCACATCATTTTTAGGAATTTTAAAAATAGGTCCCCGGATGGTTGTAACCATGGGAACGGTCATAGTAACGGCAGATGAAGCGGGCATATACTCTGAGGTTGAAGGCAGAGGAACGAAAGCCAGAGGTTAGAGACCGAAGGCCAAAGGCTTGAGGTTTTCAACTTTCTTGCCTCTGATTTCGGGGGCTCTAGCTTCTAGCTTCCGGTCTTCTGCCTCAGGTGATTAATTTAAGAATTCCCTTGGGTCTGTAATAGCTCCTTTGATGGCACTGGCAGCCGCCGTGGCCGGGCTCATGAGTTGAGCTCGAGCTCCTTTTCCCATACGTCCTGGGAAGTTTCTGTTGGAGCTGGAAGCACAAATATGACCTTCAGGAACAACCGATTTCATTCCTAAGCACATGGAGCAACTGGGTGTATCCACCAGGGCCCCGGCTTCCATGAAAATTTCTATGAGCCCTTCCTCCAGGCAGAGTCGATAAACTTCGGTGGTTGCAGGTACAATAACCAGGGTTACATCGGGATGAATCTTTCTCCCCTTCAGAATCTCGGCAACTACCCGCATATCGCTGATACGACCGTTGGTGCAGGAACCTATAAAGACCTGATGGATCTTTCCGCCGACCAGTTGAGAAATCGGCTTTCCCAGGGAAGGTTTATCATCTTTGGGGTGATCTGCCAGGGCGGTTACCATAGGTTCCAGAGCGGATAGATCCAGTTGATGGACGGCCTTATATTTTGCGTCGGGATCCGACCAAAGCTGACGCCACTCAGCCAGGATCGCGGCATCACTTCGAGATTCCAGGGTCTTACGGTAATCTATGGCATCCGGGTTATTTTTATCCATTCCTAAATCCCGGTACTTGAGATACTGGAGGGTCTGCTCATCCGGGTAGAACATCCCTGTTGTTCCCCCGAACTCGGCCATCATGTTGCAAATGGTCATTCGTCCCTCCATGTCGATGGTTTTAGCTCCTTCTCCGGTAAACTCTGCCACACAATTCGTCATATACGAAACGCCATATCGGGAAATTAAATACAGGATAACATCTTTAGGATAAACACCCTTCTGAAGTTTACCGGTTAATTCAAACTTAACCGTTTCGGGTATACGAAAGAACGTGATCCCGGTAAGTAATCCCGTTTCCAGGTAGGTGGTTCCCACTCCCACGGCAAAGTTCCCAAATGCGCCCATGGTACAGGTATGGGAATCTCCACAAATAAGTACTTCACCGGGACGGACATAGCCCTTTTCTGGAAATAAGGCATGGCAGATCCCATGTCGTCCTAAGTCATAAAATACGATTCCGTGCCGTCGGCACCATTCCTTCAGAATTCGATATTGTAATGCGGTATCTGCATCTTTAGGAGGTGCCACGTGGTCTACGGTAGCTTTAATTTTTTCTGGATTGAAGACTTTATCGAGACCCCGATCTCGTAAATCGTTGATGGCCGGAGGCGTGGTAATTTCGTGACAAAGCACGTAATCCAGTTTCAGCGCATATAAGCCTGGAAACGGCTCATCTTGAATATGCCGCTCGAAGATTTTTTCAACCATGGTTTTTGCAGCCATACGAAAATCTTTTAGCCATGAAGACACCAAGACATACAGTTCCACTAAACTTTTCTTATATGCGGAGAGTTCTCTAAAAAGAACGGTGAAAAAATTACCCTTCTCTTAGGGAATCTGAATATCTTCATGTCTCTGGGATCAGGATGGTTAAAAATAAAAATTAATTTCAGCTCTACTTAAAGTAGGGGCATTTTTATCCTTTTCCGACATTAAATTTGGGTCTGGAGTGATAGGCCATTGGATGGCGATTTGCGGATCGTTCCAAATAATCGCGCGTTCTGCTTCCGGCACATAAAATGCGGTACATTTATAGGTAAATTCCGCTTCATCTGTTAATACACAAAAACCATGCGCAAAACCCGGGGGAATGTAGAGAGCGTGCCTATTTTCCGCGCTTAAGATATAACCAAACCACTGTCCAAAGGTAGGGGAGCCAAAGCGAATGTCCACCGCCACATCAAATACAGCGCCTTCGGTTACCCGAACAAGTTTACCTTGACTATGAGGGTTGAGTTGATAATGCAGTCCGCGCAAAGTACCCTTTACCGATCTACTTATATTATCCTGTACGAACTCTGAAGGAATTCCATTTTCAGAGAATTTTCGCCGGTTGTAACTCTCCATGAAAAACCCCCTTACATCTCGAAATATTTGGGGTTCAATAATCAAGAGACCCTTAAACTTTGTTTTTATGAACCTCACTTTTAACTCCTGGCTATCAAGGAATCAACAAACCTAAAAGTGTCAATAAAATTGCTACAAATATGGATTTAATATAAACTTTCCGGGCCTGGTAGTGAAGTTGCATTATTTCAGATTTAGTCTGGATCTTTTCGATCCCTTTGTCCAGATTGCGCAACCCACGCTTAGCCAGTAACACTCAGGTTTTCTCTTGGGTTTGAAAAAAGCCCAGGGTACTTGCCCAGAATGGTAAAAAAAGGCTTACCCGCCACCAGCGATTTACGTCCATAGCTATAAAGGTGACGGCCAGTCCAACGGCCACCATCAACATGATTGTTCCCATTCTAAATCGCTTTTGACTTTCTCTAGGGCCGATATTGGGTACACAGATAGCGGAGTTATCCACAGACCACCTTCTTAGATCAGGAATTCTAAAAGTCGGTCGAGTGTTGGAGATTTCAATTTATTAAAAAATTTTTTATCCTTCAAATATTACAAAGTGAACAGGCATTTCGTCAATAAAAAAGTCCAGTAACCTACAGAATTTATTCTTCAGGTAAATTTTTGGATGGAGGGAAAGTTTTTCTTGACAAGAAAATTTTTAGATGAAATAAAGGGGACTCTGAGAGAAGTCAGGTGAAAAAAGATCTAAAAATAAAATTTGTTTTTTCTAGGAGACTATCATATGAGTCAAGAAAAAGATGGGTCCTATGAAACGATGGTGAGAGACTACAAACTCTGGCAAGTAATAGCGGCCTCCTCAGCCGGAACCGTTATTGAGTGGTATGATTTTTACATTTTTGGTAGCCTGGGTACGATTATTGCTCCGTTGTTCTATCCACCCGGGGATCCTGCTGTTCAATTTCTTGTTTTATTAGCTACCTTTGCGACTGGTTTCCTGGTTAGACCTTTCGGTGCGGTTGTTTTTGGTCGTATAGGGGATCTCATAGGGCGGAAATATGCTTTTCTCTTAACCTTACTAATTATGGGGGGAGCAACCACCATTATCGGTCTTTTACCTACCTATAACCATATAGGGATTCTGGCCCCTATTATTTTGGTTACGCTCAGGTTGCTCCAGGGTCTTGCCTTAGGCGGGGAATACGGTGGCGCAGCCACTTACATAGCCGAGCACTCACCCGACAATAAGCGCGGTTATTATACCAGTTACATCCAAACAACAGCCACATTGGGCTTATTTTTATCCCTGGGGGTTATTTTGATCACCCGACTTTCCATGGGTGAAGCCGCTTTTAAAGCCTGGGGCTGGCGTATCCCATTTATTCTGTCCATTCTACTGGTTGCAATGTCTTATTACATTCGTATCAGATTAAAGGAATCCCCTTTATTTGCTGGGATGAAAGCCGCAGGTAAAACTTCTCGACAACCGCTTACAGAAACCTTCCGTAACCCGGAGAACCGTAAATTGATGCTCTTAGCCCTACTAGGTGCTACGGCCGGTCAAGCCGTTGTCTGGTATACCGGTCAGTTTTATGCTCTGTTCTTTTTACAGACCGTACTTAAAGTAAACTTTGTCACTGCGAACATCATCGTAGCCGTTGCACTGGCCCTGGGTACCCCATTTTTCATTGTATTTGGGGCTTTATCCGACAAGATTGGACGAAAAAAGATTATGATGTGGGGTTGTTTGATTGCTGCACTGACTTACTTTCCCATTTACTATGGGATGCACTACTTTGCCGGCCCTACTGCTGTTATCAAAGAGGCAGTTGTAGATGCTACCGGTAAGGTGATCACCCCAGCCGTTGTGGAAGCGGTTCATCCTGACGTGATCATGTTGACGCTCCTCATACTGATCCAGGTCATCTATGTAACCATGGTGTATGGTCCTATTGCTGCCTTCCTGGTAGAACTCTTTCCAACCAGAATTCGATATACTTCCATGTCAGTACCTTACCACTTCGGAAATGGCTGGTTTGGGGGACTTACTCCGTTTATCGCCACCTATATTGTTACCGCTACAGGTAATATCTATGCAGGTCTTATTTACCCCATTATCGTTGCAATTATGACTTTTGTCATCGGCTCTCTGTACATTCCTGAGACCCATCATGTAAAGTTATGGGAGGAACTGGAAAAAGCACGACAGGAAAGAGCATCGTGACGTGACTCCAAAGCCAGGAGTCAGAATTTAGAAATCGGAAATCAGTTTTCAGAATAACCTTTCTGGATTCTGATTTCTAAAAATAGCAGGGAGAAAGAGCTACGAAACGGGAATTTAAAGATATTCAGATAGGAGAAAAACGAAGCTTTACAAAAACTCTTACCGAAGTAGATATCGGTTTTTTTGTAGGAATTACAGGAGATATGAACCCCCTCCATGTGGATGAAGAATTCGCCCGTCGCTCCATGTTTAAAGGTCGGGTCGTGCATGGGATGTTAACGGCGAGCCTCTTAACGAATCCACTGACCCAATTATTGGGTGATGGGGGGGTTCATGTATCTCAAAACTTAAAGTTTCTATCTCCTGTAAGGATTGGAGATACAATCACCGCGGAGGTAGAAGTCTTAGAAAAAAACGAGACTACCTATCGGATTAAGCTTAAAACCACTTGTAAAAGATCGGATGGAACCCTTGTACTATCCGGAGAGTCTACCTGCCTTATCCCAAAACCGGCTTCGCCCCTCTAACAGAGATTGCCAGCTCCTTGGCTCCTTGGAGTGAGGGGTTATTTCATGCCGTAGTTCCATAAAGTGAACTTATTTAACCAATAGGAATTTTACTTCTTCGTTCTTCCCTTGACTTACAATCCAAGCATAACTTGGCAAAAGGCAATGCCAGAAGCCTTTCAAATTCAATTTCATCGCCACACTCCAGGCACTCCCCATAAGTACCCTGCCCAATACTTTCTAAGGTTTCATCGATGAGTTTGAGTTTTTCTTTTTCCCTTTCTTCAAACATGTAGCTGAGTTCATGGGCCAGTCCATCGGTTGCAATATCTACATAATCCCCTCGATTGGAGGCTGTCAGCTCCTCTTCATCTTTACCTGTTTGAATCTTGCTAAGAATCTCTTGCTTTTGGGTAAGTAGTAGCTCACGTATTTTGTTGATGTCACCTTTCATGAATCTTCTCCTCCTTGATGCTGAGAATTAGAATTAACGGCTGGTTAAATAAATACTTATAATATAGGCGAAAAAGTCGTTTTGTCAAGTTAGCTACCCCTTTAAATCATTAAAAAGAACGTTATTGACGTCCTTCTTTTTTCTTTCTATTTTACTAACGTATGGGAGTTAAGATTCTTCTTATGCAATTACCGGTCCACCAGTTTAATTTCGGTGGAATCCGAGCAAATATTCCGCTCGCAGCAGGTTATTTAAAAGCCATGGCTGCCCAGGAAGGGCTCTTGGACGAGGTAGATGTAGAAATCCTGGACCCTGATACAGCAGATTTGTTAGGGGACGCCGGGTTAATTGACAAGATTGCAAATCAAGATATCGATATGTTAGGAATAACCTGTTATTGCTGGAATGTAACCCGAAGTTTGTACATTGCTGGAGAACTCAAAAAACGACTTCCTCGCCTGAAAGTAGTAGTGGGAGGACCCGAGATAACCCCGGATAATCCTTACATTTTGTCTCATCCGGTAATCGATATAGGCGTTATCAACGAAGGAGAGAGGACCTTTGTAGAACTTCTCAGACATTTTAGCAAAGGAATTCCCCGACTTCCTGAGATTCGCGGACTTTTTTTCAGAGAAGGAGACCGCCTGATTATGACTTCCCCCCGTGTTTCTATTTCCGATCTGGCAGAAATTCCCTCCCCTTATCTTAAGGGTATTATTGGCCCTTCCCGAGATCGTTCCATGTGGATTGAAACGGTTCGAGGGTGTAGATTCCATTGCCAATATTGCTATTATTATAAAATGTTTACCAATACTCTGGCCTTCCCCCTGGAACGTCTAGCACAGCATGTAGATTATGCCCGTAAAAATGGGGTTCGTGAGATATATATCATGGATCCAACGTTTAATGATCGTAAAGACCTCGAGCAGGTAGGCGAAGTTATTCAAAGGCACAATCCAGACAGATCTTTATATTTTCATACCGAGATTCGAGCCGATCTGGTCGATGAAAAAATGGCCGATCTATTTAAAAGATGTAATTTTAAAAGTGTGGAGGTCGGTTTACAAAGCATTAACCCGGAAGCTTTAAAAAAAGTAGGTCGGCGAAACAATCTGGAACGATTTTTAAAGGGTGTCCACCTCCTGAAAGATCGAAATATCCAGGTCACCGTGGGACTTATCATAGGGTTGCCTGGAGATACTTTTTCAACCATTGCAGAAACCGTTGATTTTCTCATCGACCATGAAGCTTATTCTGAAGTAGAAGCTTACAATCTAAGCGTTCTTCCAGGAACTGTTCTCCGGGCTAATGCTGAGAAACTGGGGTTAAAATACCAGGCGGAACCCCCCTACTATGTGCTGGAAACCGAAACCATGTCCGGGACCGATCTTCGCAAAGCCCAAGAATATTGCGCAGAACGGCTTGGGGTTGATATTGACCCCATTCAGTTACCCTCCCTGACAACCTATACAGGCCAAAATGGGTTAAATAGACCTTTGAATCAAAAAATCAAGTATAAAAGCTCTCTGAAACCCTTCCATGCTGTTCGATAGCCCTATGAACTACCCGGTTACGAAGGTGATCCTTAAGCTGGATGGCCAGATCCAAACCCCTTCTCAAATGAAAAACCTGGCCGAAAACTTAAAAACTCATATTGCCAACTGTTTCACGGCCTGGTTTAAATGCCAAAACCTTTCTTCCGAAGCCAGCTTGATAGAAGCTTTTCTCTCTCCTCTTGTACAGGCAAATCCCCATGGAATCTTTAGCATAGTCCTGGAGACCGAAACCCCCTTCCCCGTTGAAATTTTGGAGGAACTTCTGGTCTATGTCTCCAATCCAGATCACTTCTTGAATCGATATTACTTATTTTCCTCTTATGAAGAAAATATCATCTATTCCACTCAATTTGTGATCGTGCTCCCCTGGCACCAAAAGGATCAAATAGACCCGAAGTGGCTAGAGAATCTGGAAGACTGCGTCCCTGTAATCTGGAGCTGGAAAATCTCCTCAGAAAAGGAGATCCAACGAACCCTGAAAGCTCTTCAGGACAAGGATGGGATCCTTGTCGAGTTCTCACCGGATTTAGATGAAGAAACCATTCAAAAAATTCTCCAACAGATCAAAAAAATAGCTTCGGACGATCCGAATTGGGTACAATTCCGAGATGCTGCAATTCAGCGGATTTGGGATCAAGAGGGTGGTCAGACACCTCCGGCTTGTGAAATTGAAGAGAAGGTCATTCACTACACGACAACGTTGGAAGCTTTGGAGGGTTATCTGCCGCGTGCCATCTTCTAGATTTCAGACAAAAAAACCCTCATAGAAAAAGGATAAGGGTTTCAATCGAATTTTGTAAGTGAAATGATAGCCCGTGGCAGAAACTTAAAATTATAACTGAGGAGGCAGGGCTCGAACCTGCAACCCCCTGATCCAGAGTCAGGTGATCTACCAATTGATCTACTCCTCAACAAGGATCTGCAAAAATATAATTTCTTCTCATCAGACTGTCAAGGGCTATTTATTTTTTATCCAATTCCCCTTCAATAGCCTTCTGGAAAGTGTCAAAGGACCAGGAAGGTAATCGTTTCCCATTTACAAAGAAAGTCGGGGTTCCCCGAATCTCTACTTCTTCTCCCAACTTCATGTCCTCTTGTAGCTCTTCTTCTATCTCTGGCGAGGCATAATCTTTTTTGAATTGCTCCATGTCTAAATTTAAGCTTTGTGCATACTCCATGAGCTTTTCCTCCTGGAGTTCTGGGGAATTCTTAAACAGGAGATCATGCATCTCCCAAAACTTCCCCTGTTTATGGGCAGCCAGCGAGGCTTTAGAAGCGTTTATAGCATGTTCATGAAGACTGGGAATAGGAAACTGTTTGTAGACAAATTTAATTTTATCGGGGTAGGTTTTTAAAACCTGATCCACCACATGGGTGGCCCGATTACAGAAAGGACATTGAAAGTCTGAGAATTCCACAATGGTAATGGAAGCCGAATCCGGTCCTTTTACAGGCGAATTCCCAAGGGGAATGGTATATACTTTCGAGTAATCAACTTCGTTAGCTTCTCTGGCTTCCAGTGCTTTGCGAAGCGGAGGAAAAACAGAAGCCTCTTCCCGAATAATGTGATCCAGTTTCGCCAAAATCTCCTTTTGTAGGGAGGTAATCTCTTCCTGTCCCTTTTCCAGCTTTTCTAACCTTTGGAGAATAGCCTGTTGATTGGCCTTCAGCTCTTCCAGATCTTTTTTATCCTCGGATCCTGCCAGGCCTAAAACGACAAAACCTGATAAAATAATAACGAGAAGAATAAATTTTATATTCCGCATCTTTTAAACCAGGAAGGAAAGGGAGTATGGGGGTATGGGAGTATGGATGTAGATTCTCATATACTTCCCCACTTCCATACTCCCACACCCCCATACTCCCATACTCCCATACCCCCCGCTCCTTCCCTGCTCCCGTCCTTCTTCTTTACTTTCCTTGCAGAGCTTTCTCGATCTTAGCCCATGAATCTCGCAGTGCTACTGTTCGATTAAAGACGAGGGTTTTAGAGGAAGAATCAGGGTCAACGCAAAAATAGCCCTGCCTCTCGAACTGATAATGACTTCCGGGTACCGCACCTGCCAGACTGGGTTCTATCCGACATGATTTCAATGTGATCAATGAGTTCGGATTCAAATGCGCTTTAAAATCTAAACCATCTTCTTCATCGCTGGGGTTTGGTTTTAGAAAGAGATGATCATATAAACGTACTTCGGCTTCCAGAGAATGGGGCGCCGAGACCCAATGTAAAGTTGCTTTAACCTTACGTCCATCTGGAGATCCACCCCCTCGGGTTTTGGGATCATAGGTACAGCGAAGTTCGATCACTTCGCCGGTTCGTTCATCCTTAATCACGTCTACGCAGGTGATATAGTAAGCATATCGCAGGCGTACCTCACGACCTGGAGCCAATCGGAAGAACTCTTTCGGGGGGTTTTCACGAAAATCATCCCGTTCGATATACAGCACCCGCGAGAAAGGAACCTTTCTGGACCCCATACTCAGATCTTCCGGATTGTTTAAAGCCTCCAACTCTTCCACCTGGTTTTCCGGATAGTTAACAATCACAACCCTAAGCGGCTTCAACACGGCCATAACCCGTGGAGCCCGCTTATTCAAGTCCTCCCGGATACAATGCTCAAGCAGAGCAATATCAACAAGACTATCGCGTTTGGCCACTCCGATACGTTCACAAAAGTTCCGGATAGCCTCTGGTGTGTAACCACGCCTTCTTAAACCTGCCAGGGTAGGCATCCGGGGATCATCCCAACCGGTAACATATCCTTGCTCCACTAATTCTAGAAGCTTTCTCTTACTCATTACCGTATAGCTAAGATTAAGGCGGGCGAACTCGATTTGCTGAGGATGCCATTCAACATTCAACTCATTAAGTATCCAGTCATATAACGGGCGATTATTTTCAAATTCCAGGGTACAGATAGAATGGGTGATGCGTTCAATGGAATCTGAAAGACAATGAGCAAAGTCATACATGGGATAGATACACCACTGGTCCCCGGTTCTGTAATGGGTTACCCGTCTAATACGATAGAGAACCGGATCTCGCATAAGCAGGTTGGGAGAGGCCATATCGATCTTTGCCCGAAGAACATGGGTTCCGTCTTCGAATTCTCCTGCCCGCATGCGCCGGAACAAATCCAGATTCTCTTCTACCGAACGATTCCGATATGGGCTTTCCCTACCGGGTTCCGTTAAAGTACCCCGATATTCTCTGATTTCCTCTGCACTAAGACTATCAACGTACGCTTTACCTTTTTTAATTAGTTGTACGGCATACTCGTATAGCTTCTCAAAGTAATCCGAAGCATAGTACAGATGATCTCCCCAATCGAATCCAAGCCATCGAACATCCGATTTAATCGATTCAACATACTCGATACTTTCTTTAGTAGGATCGGTATCATCGAACCTCAAATGACAAACCCCACCAAATTCGGCGGCAAGACCAAAATTAAGACAGATGGATTTGGCGTGTCCGATATGCAAGTAACCGTTGGGTTCCGGTGGAAATCGGGTCGCCACACGGCCTCCATACTTGTTGGTCTCCAAATCTTTCACGATGATATCCCGAATAAAGTTAGGAGGAGGAGTAAAATCGGTTGTACTCATAATTGTAAAAACTCCTTTCTTAATTTATTTTCTTCTTAATTTTTTATGTTTAGGAGATATCCGTCTGTTTTTCCCTGGTTTAAAATTAACGGGGGTTAAATGCGTTTATCTGAAGACAATGGTGCTTTTTCGCTTAACCCTCTGATTCATTCAGGATTTTATATTTTATTTAATTTAAATGTTTCAGGCCTAAAAAGCAAAGTGTATAGGTTTCTGTTCCCGTTTATCTATTCAGATGGGAATAAAAAAATTCAATAACCTGTTTTATCCGCTTTAGCACCCGTTCTTTTCCCAAGATCGCCATGATCTCAAAGAGTCCTGGACTTGCGGTTCCACCTGTTAAAGCAATGCGAACGGGCTGGGCAATATCTGCCAATTTGAGTCCCTTTCGGTCTATTATATTCCGGAAAATCTTCTCAAGTTCTTTTTCTTCAAAAGATTCCAACTGTTCCAGGTCCCGGATTAATTCCTGTAGCGCTTCCACCGTTTCCTTCCTAAAAAATTTCTGTACGACCTTTTCCTGATAAGGAATCGTTTCCTGAAAATAAAATTCTGCCCGGTCTGCCATCTCCACCAGAGTCTTGCTCCGTTCCTGGAGTGTTTGTACCACTCGGGTTAGCCAGGGTCCTTCCTCCACCTTAAAACCCTTCTTTTCCAGAAAGGGAATGAGCAACCTTGCTAACTCGGCCGGTTCCGTCGCTTTAATATAATGGTGGTTTAGCCAGAGGAGTTTTTCCGGGTTAAAAACCGCCGGGGCTTTACCTACATTTTCCAGAGAGAACTTTTCGATTAATTCCGGTACCGAAAAGATCTCCTGATCTCCGTAGGACCATCCTAATCGAACCAGATAATTCACCAGGGCCTGGGGGAGGTAGCCCATTTCCCGATAGGCGAGGACCGAAGTGGCTCCATGTCTTTTACTGAGTCGGGTTTTATCCGGGCCTAAAATCATGGGAACATGGGCAAATTGGGGTATGGGATACCCAAATGCTTCATAAAGTAAAATCTGTCGGGGGGTATTATTTAAGTGATCGTCTCCCCGAATTACATGGGTAATTTCCATGGTCACATCGTCTACAACCACGCAGAAATTATACGTCGGCATTCCATCGGAGCGCTGAATAATGAGATCGTCCAGCTCGGTCACCTCATAGGTGATCGGACCTCGAATTAGATCCTGAATAAGGATACGGCCCGTTTGGGGAGCTTTGAATCGAATGGCAAAGGGTTTTCCTATAGGCTCTTCCTTCAATTCCCTACACTTACCGTCATATCGGAGAGGTTTTCCTTCTTGAAGGGCCTGCTTTCTTTTCGCTTCCAGTTCTTCAGGAGTACAGTAGCAGCGGTACGCTTTTCCGGCCTGTAAGAGCTGTTGTACGTGGTGTTGATAAAGTTCAAGCCGTTGAGATTGATAATACGGTCCTTCATCCCAGATTAAACCTAACCATTTCAATCCATCCAGAATCCCCTGCACGGATTCCAGGGTGGATCTTTCTACGTCTGTATCTTCAATCCTTAAAAGGAAAATTCCTTGATTTTTACGGGCAAAAAGCCAGTTAAAAAGGGCTGTTCTGGCCCCACCGATATGCAAATGTCCGGTGGGGCTGGGTGCAAATCGAGTTCTTATCTTCATAAGATTTTCCTGGATACACGAGAAACTGAAATCTCCATACGTTCTAGGGATTGCTCGCGGTTTCCGGGGAGGTAATTATCAAAGTTTTTCGTACTTTGTTACTTCCTCCCGTTGGTTCTATCTCGAAAACAAGTTGATCTTCGGTGATTTCTACTACTCTGGCCGATTCATTCCTCAGGATGACTTCATCCCCAAGTTTAAAAATATACGGTTTATTTTCTCCTGCATCGATAATCGCTCTTCGTTCCTTATTGGGGAGAATAACAAATCCCACCATTCGGGCCGTCGAGGGATCAATATGAGGTCGATGGGTGGCTCTTCGCTCGGCGGATAGGGCCTGCGTTGTGATTCCAGAGAAGATCGGCATTATCCCACCCCCTACCAATCCTATAAAGATTATGAGAGAATATTTCCTTATCTTCATAATATCAAATCTCCTGAGATCCCCATATGGGAGAGGGCAAAATCATATTTAACCGGATCTTCTGGATCGAACATTCTTAAACGATCTGTAATTTCCTCAGCCGTTTTCCAATCCTCTGTTTTTCGGGTTGTAAGACCCAGGTTCCTGGCTATTCTTCCTACGTGAACATCCAGGGGGACTACCAATTGACGGGGTGAAACCTCTACCCACAGTCCCAAATCTAGCTGATCTCCCCGGCGAACCATCCATCGAAGAAACAAATTCAACCGCTTACAAGCACTCCCACCGGCAGGAGAAGGCAGCAGGTACCAGATTCCTTCGGAGATCCGATTCTGCCGTACATAACCCCCTGGAAAAGGCAACCTTAATAAGCCTTCTACAAACCGGGTTAGAGCAGACCGTATGGTTTTCTCCCGGGCACTATAGCCTTGTAGGAAGTAATTTCCCAGGCTTCCATGCTTCAGGAGAACCTGTTGCAACAAATACACCAGACAAACTATATCTTTTCCCTGGGTAAACCGATGTACAAAGGAATCGAAGTCGGCTCCCTGTAATTCTGGATTGAACGTGATAACATAATGATACGGCTTTTCTCCCAAAACGGCCAGAATCTTTTGAACACTGGCCCGAATTTGTTTTACATTTCCATACGCCAGACAGGAAGCAAGCAATCCTACAATTTCCTGATCCCGCGGATCCTGGAATCGGTGCACGAATTCTAAAGGATCGTTGGAAAGGAAAGATGAATTGTACTGTTGATACAGTTTTTCTAAATACTCTTTAAGTTGATGGGAATGCAAGTTTTTAAGGTATAACGGATTAAGGTTCACTGTTTTTTAGACTTAATTTATCTTTTTATAACACTCTTTAGAGGAATTGTCAAAAAGATCTCTACATAGTCCAAGAGGGATTCGAGTTATTTATTTGAGGGTAAAGAAAGTCATGACTGAACAGTTAGCCAACTTACCAGGATTATCCGTCCGCATACCAAGACCCAGCAGATACTTCCTGTAAGTTACTACACTTTTGTATTTTTATCCACGAAGGACTATGAAAGTATGGAAGTGGGGGGGTATGGAGGTAGGGAAGTAAGGAATGAAAACCGTACCGGGGACCTCAGTTCCACCCCTTGTAATGCTCGACTCCTCATGGAGTACCGGGGGGATGATAAAAAGCGTATCGAACAGGGCCTCTGGATTCCTTGCGTGGTCGTCTTCCCTGGGTATATAATAGAAAAGAATTAAGCCTTCGAATCACCCTGCATGCGGGTCCAGTCTATGCGTACACGAATCCTGTAACCCAACTGCCAGCCTGTACCAGCACCCATGTGATCCGTGCCGCACGGCTTGAGCCAATTACGCCGCCAGGTCGGGTATATGCAAGCTAGGTATTCGCGGCTCTAACAGCGGTGGGACAAATTCGCGAATTCCGATGTGACTATGTTGGACAGACCCCATTAGCCAAAGGATATGGTACCTTTCCAACCTATCATGTTCGTCGTCGTAATTTTTAGATTCTTGATTTAAATCCCTTCCACCCTGCAAGCGAGGATACCCTCAACATACTTAGCGTATGATTTGAACCAACTTAAAAACAGTGGAACTACCAGTTAGTTAAATTCTGCGACTTGGACAGCCTGGGGTTGGCTCAACTTAGAAGAGGTCTCATCAAGCGACGCTTGGCCAGCTCGACGAGCAGCAAATAAGTACTCGTTACGCTGATAAGGAAGATAAAGTAGGTACCCGGCAGCGGGGTGAAGCCGAGTGGGACGGCCAGGGGGGTGAATGGAAGCAGGATGCCAATGAAGACTACCAGAAGGGTGGTGCTCGTCAGGGGGAAACTGGGTCGACTCTGCAATGGATTACCGGCTGTTCGGATGATAAAGAGTACAAGCGTCTGAGTAACCAACGACTCGATAAACCAGCCCGTATGAAAGAGTGTCTCTGAGGCATGGAAGAGTTTCAGCAGCGCGAAAAATGTCAGAAAATCATAAATGGAACTGATTGGACCGATGAACACCATAAAATCGCGGATGATGGAAATATTCCAGCGTCGGGGTTTATGGGTAAAGGTAGGGTCGACGTTATCGGTCGGGATGGTCACCTGGGCGAGGTCGTAGAGAAAGTTGTTGAGTAAAATTTGCATCGGCAACATGGGCAAAAACGGCAAGAACAGAGAGGCTCCTGCCATACTGAACATATTTCCGAAATTGGAACTGGTACCCATAAGTAGATATTTCATCACATTGCCGAAGGCCTTGCGCCCCTCGATGATACCGCTGTGCAGGACTTGTAAACCACGCTCAAGTAGGATGATATCCGCAGCATCCTTGGCAACGTCTACTCCTGTAGCAACCGATATACCAACATCGGCGGCGTAGAGGGAGGGAGCGTCATTGATGCCATCCCCGAGAAAACCCACCACATGACCACGACGCTTCAAGGCGAGAATAATACGGTTTTTCTGAGCCGGTGATACACGGGCAAACACCGTGACCTGGTCAGCCACGTGGGCCAGCGCTGGGTCGCTCATCCGGTCAAGTTCCTCTCCCAATACGATACGACCTGCTTCTAACCCTACCTGTGAGCAAATATGTCGGGCAACCAGTTCATTATCACCGGTCAGAATCTTCACCTTCACCCCATCTCGGTGGAGTGCTTGCAATGTATCAGGGACATCCTCCACAAGAGGATCGAAAAATGTTACGAAGCCCGCGAGTACCAGATCCATCTCATCAGTTACACTATAGACCTCTCGGGGTGGTACAGGTCGGTAAGCGACTGCCAGCACGCGATACCCCTGGGCACTGAGCTCCTGGTACGTGACCTTACACTTCGTCCTTGCCTGTGGGTCTAAGGGATAGCGCTGTCCATTTACTTCATAAGTGGAGCAGAGAGCTAAGAGACCCTCAGGGGCACCCTTAGTAATCAGCAAGCACTCACCATCGGTCTCAACTACCACAGAGAGCCGTCGCCGTTCAAAATCGAAAGGAATTTCATCGCGCTTGCGATATCTTCGCACATCCAGGTAATCATGCTGCAAGATAGCCGTATCGAGGGGGTTTGTATTCCCCCTTCGTAGAATCGCTGCGTCGAGAGGGTGCTTAACTCCTGTCTCGTAAAAACTATTGAGGTAAGCAAGCAGGAAAACCTTCTCAGCTCTCTTCCCAAGAGGGTCAAGATACTGATCAAGGACCATCTCTCCGCTGGTCAAAGTACCCGTCTTGTCGCTGCAGAGCACATCAATACTACCAAAGTTTTGAATGGCAGCCAGATGTTTAACGATAACCTTCTGCCGCGCCATGTGAACAGCACCCTGTGTGAGAGTGATCGTTGTGATCATGGGCAAGAACTCTGGGGTTAACCCGACAGCCAGGGCGATGGCAAAGAGTAAGGATTCCAGCGGATCTCGTTGCAGGATAATGTTTACCAGGAACACGAAAAGCACCAGGAAAAAAACAGTCTGCATAATCAAAAAACTAAATTTTCGAATACCTCGCTCAAACTCGGTTTCAGGTGGTCGGGCTGTAAGACGTGCGGCAATATTACCGAATGCGGTCGACGAACCTGTCGAAATAACCAACGCAGTTGCCATTCCGCTTACAACCGAAGTACCTAGGAACACCATATTGCGCGCATCAAGGGGGGATTGTGACTCAAAACTGAAATCGATGGCCTCCTTCTCAACCGGCAACGATTCTCCGGTGAGCATAGCTTGCTGGACGTGGAGATCTTTGGCTTGAAGTAAGCGTGCATCAGCAGGTACCAGATCCCCGGCCGTCAAGCGGATAATATCACCTGGAACTAACTCACGCCGGGGCAGCTCAACCCAGTTCCCATCACGAAGGACCGTAGCTAGGGAGGCTACCTGTCCACGAAGTCGCTCAGCAGCACGCTGGGAGCGGTAGGTCTGAATGAAGTTGAGGATGACACTCAGCAGTACTATGACGACGATGATAGAAGCATTGAGGAGTTCTCCAAGGAAGGCAGAGACAAAGCTGGCGATCAGCAGGATACCGGTCAATGGATTCACAAAGAAAAGTAATATTTGTACAACACTAGAAGTACGTCGTGGGGGAACCGGTTCGTTCGGACCAATCTCAGCCAGGCGCCGACTTGCCTCCTGGCTGGTCAAACCCCGCTCAGAAGTACGTAACTGCTCAAAGAGAGTCGTTAAGGGGACTTGCTTCATGATTATCTTACTTGTAGTTTTTCAAAAAAACCAAAACGCTTCATAACCGACTTTGCTAATGGGTTTATCTATACAAAACCTATGCCTCGGTTCGATCCCCTTTAAATGAAATACCCCTCTCAGCTCTTTCAAGGCGAAAGGGTATTGATGATGGCCTCGAATAACTTCCGAGGATAGCTCGAAGTCGTAAAAAAGCTCTTCTCTTTTGCCGATCTTCTGTTTGCAGGATTCATATGTCGTGGAACCTTAACCGAGGAGAAAGCTTATTTTGAACAACTGGTTTAACTCATCAGCCATGAAAAAAAGAGAGGGTCAAAGAATATGGAACTTTAAAAAACAACTACCTTACCTTCTTGAACTCTCACGGATCATCTCTCTCATCTCTTTGGGTAGATCTTGCAATAATTCCTCAAAAAAGGTATTTGTATCTTTAAGTAGTTGTTTCATCACTCTTTCTCCTTTTGTTGGATTGTTAAAAGGTTTTGTCGCCATGATGAAGTCTACCATCTGGTTTTTATTATTTAGACCTTATCCTGGTGCATATGGGACTTGCGAGGAGAGTAGATGTCTTTAAATTCCCTTTGGCGAGAAGATATGAAAAATGAAAGGCAAGGGGGGAGAGAAATAACCCATCCATATTCCCAGCTTTTCCCGAAGGAACCAGGAAGAGTTCATGGGGAAACCTTCTGCATTGAAATCTTTTAGGGAGGAATCAGCATGGGGGGTATTTCCCATACCGATAGAACCCGTTCCTTGCGGTTACGCCGGCTGGGTATCGATACCTATCAAGAAGCGGTTATTTATATGCATCGCGATTGCTATGTGTGCCGCTCGGAAGGCTTTGAAGCACAGGCCCGTGTACAGGTTGATCATAGTAATCGCTCGATTATCGCCACACTCAATGTTGTTACCACCGATCTGTTAGCATTGGATGAGGTTGGTCTGTCGGAGGCGGCATGGCGCCTTCTAGGAGCGCAGGAAGGGGATCAGGTTGTGCTATCTCATCCAGCACCGGTAGAATCCCTCAGCCATGTACGTGCCAAGGTCTATGGAAAACGGCTTGATAGGATGGCTATGAAAACTATCGTATATGACATTGTGGCCGGCCGCTATTCGGATGTTCACCTCTCTGCATTCATTACTGCCTGTTCTGGGGATCGTCTGGATCATCAGGAGATGATAGCCCTTACGCGGGCGATGATTGAAGCGGGGGAACGACTCGATTGGGGGCATACACCGGTCATGGATAAACATAGTGTTGGTGGATTGCCGGGTAATCGCACCACCTTACTGGTGGTGCCGATCATTGCAGCCTGTGGTTTGATCATTCCGAAGACCTCCTCAAGGGCTATTACATCCCCTGCCGGTACAGCCGATACTATGGAAACCCTGGCCCCTGTAAACCTTGATACCGCAGGCATACGTCGGGTGGTAGAACGTGAGGGGGGATGTATCGTCTGGGGCGGAGCCCTTCGCTTAAGCCCCGCCGACGACATTCTGATTCGGGTTGAGCGATCGTTGGATCTCGACAGCGAGGGACAACTGGTCGCCTCGGTATTATCCAAGAAAGCTGCTGCAGGCTCAACCCATGTCGTCCTGGATATGCCCGTAGGACCCACTGCCAAAGTACGTACCTCTGAAGCAGCTAAAACCCTGAGCAATCATCTTGTGGAGGTCGGTCGTGAAGTTGGTTTGGAAGTGCGGGTGATCTTTACCGACGGTTCACAACCTGTGGGCCGTCGTATTGGACCGGCCCTGGAGGCACGGGATGTACTTTCTGTATTGCGTGGGGAAAGAGATGCTCCACAAGATCTACGTGAACGGGCGCTGCTGCTGGCCGGTCATATCCTGGAACTTTCGTCCCGTGTTCCTTCAGGTCAAGGTCAGAAAGTCGCCCAAGAGGTCCTAAATAATGGACGTGCCTGGCGTAAATTCCAGGCAATCTGCGAAGCCCAAGGTGGCATGCGTGAACCTCCTTGCGCTACCCATACCCATGTTGTAACAGCCCCATATGGAGGTCGTATTATTGGTATTGATAATCGTCGCCTGGCTCGAATCGCAAAGCTTGCCGGTGCACCAGATGCCCCGGCAGCAGGTCTCGAATTACATGCCCGCCTCGGTTCCATCATCGAAAAGGGGCAGCCGCTGTTTACCGTTCATGCTGAAACACCCGGGGAACTGGCCTACGCATTAGATTACGTAAAGGCCAATCCAAACATTTTCCACATGGAGGCGTCTGTATGAAACTTCTGCTATCAGGTTTTTCGTCCTTTATAGGACAAGCAGGATTCAGATACCTTCTACCTGACCTATCACATTTTATAAGCTGATAGAGACCGTCATAATCAAAAATTAAATAAGCCAATTTTATTGCTATTGCTGATTGAGATCCCTCGTTGAAGGGAAGATAAAGGCAAGCATTTGGTGCCAATGACAATGAAATCTTATGTTGGTAAACCGTTAAGGGATGGCAAAGGATGTGAATTAACTCAAAATCAAAATGTAAAGGAGTAAAGTCTATGAACAACCAGAGATCCATTGCATATTTTTCCATGGAGATAGGGCTTGAAGCCGGTATACCCACTTACAGTGGAGGGCTGGGTGTACTGGCGGGGGATACCATTCGTGCTGCAGCGGATCTCAATGTGCCCATGGTTGCAGTCACACTTCTCCATCGGAAGGGCTATTTTTATCAGAGGCTTGATGCAAATGGCTGGCAAAGAGAAGAACCCGTGGAGTGGGTCGTCGAAGATTTTTTAGAAGAGATGCCTCAGAGAACTTCCGTGACCTTAGAAGGACGAACTGTTCAACTTCGCTCCTGGAGATATGAGGTTAATGGCATTGGGGGCTTCAAAGTTCCTGTTTATTTTCTGGATACAGATTTACCGGAAAATTCTGAATGGGACAGAACTTTAACCCATTTTCTTTATGGAGGGGATCAGCACTATCGACTTTGTCAAGAAGTAATTCTTGGAATTGGGGGTGTGAGAATGCTTCGTGCTCTGGGTTATAAAAACATTGAGCGCTTTCATATGAACGAAGGCCATGCAAGCTTGCTAACCCTGGAGCTTTTAGATGAGGAAGTAAAGAAAGCCGGCAGAAAATCAATCACCCACGAGGATATTGAAGCAGTGAGGGCAAAATGTGTGTTTACTACTCATACCCCTGTTCCTGCCGGGCACGATAAGTTCCCCCTGAAGTTAGTCGACCAGGTCCTTGGGCGTCGAGAGGTTTTTGACATGGACATGAAAGAGATTTTCTGTTGCGATGATCTTCTCAATATGACTTACCTGGCCCTTAATCTGAGTCATTATATCAATGGGGTTGCAAAGAAACACGCAGAGGTTTCAAAATTGATGTTTGCCGGTTATACCATTGATGCCATTACCAATGGAGTTCACCTAGCTACCTGGGCGGCAAAACCTTTCCAGGAACTCTATGACCGCTATATTCCGGGTTGGAGACAGGACAACTTTAGCCTCAGGTATGCTCTGAGCATCCCCAAGCAGGAAATATGGGAAGCCCATACCCGAGCGAAGAAGCGGTTGATTTTCTATGTGAACCGGGAAACCAATATTGGAATGGATGTGGATGTTTTAACCGTTGGTTTTGCAAGGCGTGCTACCCTGTACAAAAGGGGGGATCTTCTCTTTCAAGATATTGAACGGCTTAAAAGCATTTCATCAAGGACCGGATTGTTTCAAGTAATTTATGCCGGAAAAGCCCATCCTCAGGACCAAGGTGGCAAGGAGCTTATCCGACGAATTTTTCAAGCTAAAGAAGCGCTCCGGAGAGATGTCAAGGTTGTTTACCTTGAAAATTATGATATGGAGCTCGCTAAAATGATGACCTCAGGGGTCGACCTGTGGCTTAATACCCCCCAACCTCCCCTTGAAGCTTCGGGAACAAGTGGAATGAAAGCAGCAATCAATGGGATCCCAAGCCTCAGTGTTCTGGATGGATGGTGGATTGAAGGTCACATTGAGGGAATAACAGGATGGTCCATTGGAGAAAATGGACGGGGAATGGGGGAAAGCAGTGATCGATCCCAGGACGCTTCCTCCCTTTATGACAAATTAGAGCGAGTAATTATTCCCCTCTTTTACCATGATCGGGATCGCTTTTTAGATGTCATGCGCCATTCCATAGCCCTTAATGGTTCTTTCTTTAATACCCATCGAATGATGCAGGAGTATGTTTTGAAGGCTTATTTTCGTTAAAATTCTAAGGGGCATCACTGGCATCGGGTTTTCGTCACAGGAAAAGGAAGGAAAAACTATGACCGACGGAATGCGACCTGTTCGGGAAATTGCAGATAAGTTGGGAATTCCCGACGAGTATATGGATTACTACGGAAAGTACATCGCAAAACTAAAATTGGATCTGCTCTCTCAGTTTAAAACCCCCGACCTGGGTAAGCTAATCCTGGTCACAGCCATGACTCCTACCCGTTACGGAGAAGGCAAGACTATTGTTTCAATTGGTCTGGCACAAGCCCTTGAACAAATTGGAAAGAAGGCTGTTGTGACGTTACGAGAACCTTCCCTTGGTCCTGTATTTGGGGTAAAGGGAGGGGCAACGGGGGGTGGAAAATCTAAAGTACTTCCCAGCGAGGTGATCAATCTTCACTTTACAGGAGACTTCCATGCAGTAACAGCAGCCCACAATTTGCTGGCAGCAATGATTGACTCGCACATCCATCACGGCAATGATCTTCGGATTGACGTCGACAATATCTTCTGGCCACGTGCCGTCGACATGAACGATCGTGCCTTACGTCACATTATCGTAGGTCTTGGTGGGAAGGCAAATGGTGTGCCAAGGGAGACCGGTTTTGTTATAACAGCAGCATCAGAAATCATGGCCATACTGGCCCTTGCTAATTCTCGTGAGGATTTGCGTCGTAGACTTAATGAGGTGGTAATCGGTTTTGATCTGGACGGGAGGATTCTTCGTGCAGTCGATTTAAAAGCTACAGGAGCTATGATGGTCCTTTTGAAGGAAGCCATTCTACCCAATCTGGTGCAAACCAGTGAACACACTCCTGCATTGATTCACGCTGGACCCTTCGCAAACATTGCCCATGGTACTAGCAGCATTATTTCACAAAAAATGGCCCTAAAGCTTGCCGATTACGTTGTGAATGAAACAGGATTTGGAGCTGACCTCGGTGCGGAAAAGTATCTTGATATCGTAATGCCCGCCTCGGGTATAAAACCGACCCTAGCAGTTTTGGTTGTCACAATAAGGGCTTTAGCATCTCAAGGAACTTTACAGAATGAACCTGTTTCTAAGGATATGGCAACTTTGAAACACGGCTTTAGTAACCTGGCCAAACATATGGAAAACCTTCGAAAATTCAATTTGCCTTTCGTTGTTGCCATCAATCGCTTCCCCTCTGATACTCAAACTGAAATTCAACGAGTTCAGGATTTCTGTAGGGAAAGAGATGTCGAAAATTCAATAGTTGAAGTCTTTGACAAGGGGGGATCCGGTGCATGGGATCTGGCTTCAAAGGTTATAACGCTTGCGGAAATCTCCAGTCCTGAGGCAGTACATCCTCTTTATCCCTTAACATTGAGTATAGAGGAGAAGATTGAAACCATTGCAAAGGAGATCTACGGTGCAAGTTCCATTCATGTGGAGTCCAAAGCCCTCCAGAAACTACAAAAATTTGCTGAACTGGGCTTCAATCACCTGCCTGTATGTATGGCTAAGACGGAGTCCTCTCTTTCAGATAATCCAAAACTACCTGGCGCCCCAAAGGATTGGATTCTGACTGTTACCGATGCACATCTATCAGCCGGCGCTGGATTTATCGTAGTGGTAGCCGGGAATATGTTACTCATGCCAGGGTTACCCAAGATCTCACAGGCCACAAAGTTGGATGTTGACGAAACCGGTAATATAATCGGCTTAAGTTAAAAACTTTGGACTCCGTCCATCTACCTTTTTATCTGAATTGGGAAGGATTTTATACCATTTCCAGTTAACAATAAACCTAAAACTGCCTCTGCCAGGACTCTTGTGACAGGCTTAAACTAAACTTCCCGACGAGGTAACCGGTATGAGAGCCACCCTGAGGGGAGAGGGTATTACTTTTCCTCCCCTTTCCTCCTGGTTGTAAATAGCTCTTCTTTTTTCTGCTCGCAGCAAGTCTCTTCCTTACTGTCATTCTGTGGATTACCACAAAATTCACATAAGTACCAGCCCACATCAACGCAACCCTCGCAGATTAAAGCCTTACCGTTATCCAAAACAATCCTGCATCCACAGCAGGCACAGACACCGGGGCGTAAGTCAGCACTCCATTCGTGGTAATTTTCAGCCACAATGCAGGCATCACAATATAGTAGCTGTACCCTTTTCTTCATGAACTGACCCTTTACACCCCCTCATCAAGATAACACTGCAAAGAAACAGATTACTTCGTTTTCTTTGCTTCTGTGTTCTTTTAACTTAGGAAATCTCCCAAACTTTTAGCATCCGCCCGCCTTTTCAACCTCTCTTTCGCCCGCTTTTCAAGTTGTCGAACCCGCTCTCGACTTAAATGTAGGCGTTTACCGATCTCTTCCAGTGTCATCGGCTTTTCCCCATCGATTCCATATCGTAGTCGAAGAATGGTTGCATCACGAGGGTCTAACTCATCTAAAAGTCCATGAAGCTCCTCAACGAGAGCGCGTTTGATGATTATTTCATCTGGTGCCAGGGTTTTATTAGCAATAAAATTCAGCAAGGTAACTTCTTCATCTTCGACAGAGGGTACATCAAGGGATAATGGCTTTTTCGAGAGTTCCAAAATAGCTCGAACTTCTTTCTCCGGAATATCCATCCTTTCAGCGATTTCTTGCGGTGTGGGCTCTTTTCCTTCTTTCTCCTGAATCAGCTCGTTGTATACCCTGCCGAGTTTTGTCAAAAGCCCTCCCTGTTTCAATGGTAATCGAATGGTACGGCTCTGCTCAGATAAGGCCCGTAGAATGGCCTGTCGGATCCACCAAACGGCATAGGAGATAAATTTAACTTTTTTTGAAGGGTCAAACCGCTTAGCGGCTTCAATAAGCCCGAGATTTCCTTCATTGATTAAATCGGCCAGAGATAGCCCACATCCTTGATAACCCTGGGCGATTTTAACCACAAACTTTAAATTCCCTTCAACCAGACGATTAAGAGCTTCCTGATCCCCCTGTTGGATCCTTTCAGCTAGCTCTTGTTCTTCTTTTCTGGTGGTAGTGGGAATTTTACCGATTTCCTGAAGATAAAGCCCCAGGCTTTTATCTGTAAAAACCCTTGCTGTCAAGCTATGGAGCCTTGAAGGTTTCATAGACATGGGTGGTATAATAGGTTATAAAATTAATATCTTTCATTACCTGATGATCTGGCTTCATTTAAGACCTCACTTAGGAAGAGAGAATAGTGGAGCTGCTGCTTCTCTTCGTCTAAAAGGAGCCGTTTAAAAGGGGGCTGACTCAATTTCTTTCGAATATATTGCTCGGCTATTTGAAATTGGGTTTCTGCTTCCACAATCCGCCATTTCAACCTGGGAATATCGATCTGTCGTAAATCGATGGATTCTTGATGCAAAACTTTCAAAATTTCATCGAGGTAATTCAAGGGTTTATGATATATATTTGCATGGAGAAGGAGCTTTCTGGAATGACGGTCATACTCCACGATCTCGTAATGGATAGAAATAGGTACAGGAAGAGGAAATTTACCGGATTTCACGTCAGGTACCAGGCTGTTATAGAAATTCTGCATATCTTCTTCATCAATACGAATACAACCATTAGAAGCCGGGGCCCGCACAGTATACCAATCCGTAGTCTGATGGAGCACAAACTGTTGGTCCACACTTTGGGTTTCTTGATTGTAAATGATCATGAACACCGATTTCATATCCTTCGGCATAGGAATTTTAATGGGCTTTAAAGTCTTTTTATCAAAGGTGTAAGAATACTTAATGATTTTTCCGATCAGGTTCTTTGGATTCTCACTTCCATATCGGAAGATAACCCCGGTCTCCTTGGCGTAAAGATAACCTTCACCCCCTGGTGTTTCATTGGAAGGCTCTGTACCTTTTCCGATTCCGATGGGGATTGTTAAAGTTTTCCAAGAATCACCCTCGTCACGTGTATAAAGAGTCAACCGATAAGCCGGAATGTTAACCACTACGTGTTGATTGGATCCTTTATCAGAATAACCCATGGAGAAGTCTTTAAGTATATCAGAAACTGATCCTTCTGTAGGATAAAAGTGGAAAATAGCATGAATCTGTAGAAAGACAGTGAGGATCAGAACGCGCTTCAGGCTCATTAAGCAAAGATCTCCAACAGAGTTATAAAACTATCATCTTTAACTTGTACTCCGTTCTAAAATGTGGTAACAACAACAAAAAAACCATGTGTAATTCCTCCATCTCACTAAAAGAGATGTTAAGCAGCAGTATCCTGCCTTAACCTTAAGCTAAAAATCTGGCTCTCTCATCCATAACTTACGGTTTTTCCTTGTCGGGGGGAGTCGGCTCTACTTCTTCCTTTTTTAGCTTCTCGCCAGCTTTTTCCAGGGTCTTACCGGCTTGCTTTAAGGCTTCAGATCCAACTTCTTTCCCTTTTTCAATAACTTCCTCCGTTTTCTTCTGGGCTTTTTCTGTCTCAATAGTTATGGTAATTCGATTGTTGGTTCGCTGAACATAAATAATACCGGCAGCAATTAAGACAAGAACAATAATCAGGATTACTAAAAGAATCCTTATAAATTTGGGAATTTCGGTAAATTTAGGGACTCTCATAGGAAAACCTCCGCTCTCAAAAGATCTCTACTCTATAAATTTCTATTAACTAATCCAGAGCAATAGCTATACCATACCGGTTATTGGTTTGAATGATATAGGACCTTGATCTATCCTGCTTTTAAGCTTTTATCCTTGTTTTATCTTAATTTTTGATAAAACTTATATCTTTTATTGGAATTTTTGATATCCTTAAATTTTGTCTTTTTTTTTGACATTCTTTTATAGATTCTATGAATATCAGGCCTTTGTTGGTATTGTAAGATTTTAGGACAACTCGTGGGGCTCCATATCTTCCAAAGGGGTTTAGTAGATTGTCTTCCCTACTTTGATTTCCTATCTGTAATCATCTGTGGAATCCTATATCTAAGATAGGGGTTTCAAAGTTTTTATTGACCTCGGTTCAGGGATTGCATTATTCTTCAGGATAAATAGCTCTGTAAGAATTCGAGTAATTGCTCGCCCTCACCTCCCTGAACTCCCTCTTCCGAGGCTTCGAGAGAGGGAGCGCATAACGAAGCAATCTGCTATCCTATTCCACTTCCCTCTCCCACAGCGTGGGAGAAGGGTTGGGAGAGAGGGTGAGCAGTTACAAATTCGAAGTTCAAGTAGCTGTTGAAACTTGGATCAGTAAATTATCAAGGCCGTTGTGCTAAAGGTTACTTATCCATAACCCAGGTTGGGATTGTCAAAACAGAAAGACGGACTTCCTAACCTGAGGGAAAGTAGTATGTATCGATCTATTCTTACCCCCCTCGATGGTTCGGCCTTTGCGGAACACGCCCTACCTCTGGCGCGAAGTATTGCGCGTCGGGCGAACGCAACACTTCGATTGGTCCTTGTGCATGTACCCATCGAAGGGAAGCAGGTAGATTATATAAGTAGTAAGGTTACCGTCGATGAGGCATTGGATAAACGACTTAAAGAATATGAGCAGGCATACCTAAGCAAGGTAGTTGAAAACCTGGCGACCGATATGACAACTCTGGTTACTGCTTCCTTGCTTGACGGACAGCCAGGACAGGTTGCTGAGACGCTTAATAACTTCATAGCGACTGCAGGTATAGATCTGATAGTGATGACCACACATGGATATGGTGCTTTGAATCGTTTCTGGCTCGGCAGTGTCACAGATTGGCTTGTACGACATGCATCAATCCCTATTTTGTTGGTTCGATCACGGGAAACAGAAGAATTTGGGCCGAATCTCAGCCAGGAGCAAATCTTCCAGCATATATTGATTCCCCTAGATGGCTCAACCCTCGCTGAGCAGGTGTTAGAGTACGCGATAGAACTGGGTAAGTTAATGGAAGCTGACTATACATTGCTCCGGGTTATTGAGCCAATGACCCCTATTGATTACTCAGCCACCCAATATCCAATTCAGTTAGAACAACAACTTCTAGATCAGCCGCAGAGGGAAGCAGAGGCCTATCTCACTGGTCTAGCGGAACGATTGCAAGCGCAGGCAAGGGCGCGCGATAGTGTGTCCCTACGAATCCAGACAAGAGTCGTTATCGGTAAGAATCCATCCCCTATCATACTCGAAGAGTCGAGTAAACATGGAATAGATCTGATTGCCATGGAAACGCATGGTTACAGTGGCTTAACACGTCTGTTGATAGGTAGTGTAGCTGATAAGGTGTTACGGGGTACTTCTGTACCCATACTGTTACATTGTCCACACCACGAGACCTCGTGATCTTATGGTTTATTCTAATTTTTGATGCTGTTCAACCCATTTAACAAATTACTTATGAATACAACCCCCTGACATAGTCTCTCTATTGACAACACCCTGAAGCAGGTGGGTATGCGTCCAGAAGGATTGACAGTGGCCGGGACCACCGAAAGACTCAGGCAATGGGATCGCTTAGCAGGACTGAAGCTGAGGGGTGTAGCCTATGCATGAACGCTGGATTGGCGGGCGTGGGCAGTCATGATACCTGGAGTGGCCGGGTCATCCCGGGCTGGGGCGTACATGACCCGCTGGATCCTGAAGCTTGTGCCATTATACCACACCATCCATTAACAACTTCCTGCCGTCCAGGCGCCATTCAGAAATGAGGTCGTAAGTAGGAGTGATCCTTGGGCTCACTCCTACAAATTTCAGTATTCAGACTTGTCCCTGTTGAGATCGGCCCCCCTTACGCAGTTCCTCCAGTTCTCGCTCCAGGCGTCGCAACCGCTGCTCCAGTATATCACGCTCCTCTTCTAAACTCCGGACGTAATCCTCACGGGCTGATAAAGGGTAACGTCCAGGGTACGGTGGATAAGGTTCGGGCCAGATCCAGCGGAGCCAGTGGGGGGGGATGTAAATGGTGATGGTAATAACCACAACAGTACGGCATAATAAACCTCCTTGTCTAATTTCCACCCATGTAGTCAGATATAGGGCGGGTTCTATAAATTAGGCTATGAATAACTAATCGTTACACAACCTCCTGATTGTTTAGATTATGGTAAGGGACTTTGACAAAGAAATCCAGCAATTATTGTGCCAGAGCTTCAAAACATGAAATTCTACTGCCATCTAAATTCTCACATTTTTTAAAATTGACAGGAAAACTCCATCAGTCGGATTTTGAATTCTTGCCTCTATTTTTTGTCTTAATTTCTGATGCTGTCTGATACTTCTTATGAACCCTTTATAAATATTAAAAATTTTCTTGATATCTTCAGGTCTTTGTCTTTATCTCTGACACTACTCTATAGACCTCATAATTATCAGGCTTTTGTTGATCCCATAAGATTTTAAGATAGCTGGCATGATCCTGTACCCTCCCCTAAGTGTCCCCTTACCTTTGGTCTGCTATTGGTAATCATCTGTATAGTTCTATCTTACAACAAGATTCCGATGTTTTTATGAATCCTGGTCTATCGGTTGCATTATTCCTTCAATGTCTGGTCACCGGGTGGTTTGACCTGATAGCAGGGGAGTCTTTCCATAAAGTTAGCTGAAATGGGGTGGGTTAAAAACAACCAAAAAGGAGGACCACATGAAAAAGGTCGGGACTATGGTAATAATGATTTTCCTTATGAGTCTTTTTCTTACCCTAGAGACTTTTGCCACCCAACGGGGCATAAAATGGAGAGGGGGTGGGGGATGGGGGATAGGAACCCCGTATGGGAAGATGTATGACCCCAAAACCGTTGAAACCCTTAGTGGAGAGGTGGTCAGTGTGGAGAGATTTACTCCTATGAAAGGGATGTTTGAAGGCATCCATCTGACAGTGAAAACGGATCAGGAGACCATTGCGGTTCATTTAGGACCGAGCTGGTACCTGGAGAACCAGGATACCAAGATTGAGCCCGGGGACAAAGTTGAGATTACCGGTTCGAGGATCACCTTTGAAGGAAAACCGGCTATCATTGCGGCTGAGGTCAAAAAGGGTGAGGAAGTATTAAAGCTTCGGGATGAGAAGGGTTTTCCGGTTTGGGCTGGTTGGAGACGACGTTAGTTTAACGAAAAATTCATCCCATTTTCAGCTCCAAAGTTCATCCATCGAAGTCAATTCATAGAGATGGAACAGAAAGACAAAAAGGTTTCGTTAATGCCAGGAACACTTGATAAATCCACAAATTAAGTCAGGAGGTTTTTATAATGCCCCACAAGTTTGATCCTAAGAATATCGAAAAGCTTGATAACTCTGAACGTGCCCGTTGGCAAGGGGTGGAAGCCTTCTTAGAAGTCTTGCAACCCCGAATGGGCATGAGTTATGCGGATATTGGGTGCGGGTCAGGATATTTCACGCTCCCGGTAGCCGAACGCATTGGTCCTGAAGGAAGGATCTACGCCGTTGATATTTTGCCTGAAATGCTGCAAGAACTTGAACGGAGAGCTCAGGCTAGAGGATTAAAAAATATCCTAGCAGTGCATTCTGGTGAGCGGGAAATCCCTTTACCCGAAGCCTGTGTAGATGTTGCCTATTCAATCAACCTCTTCCACGAGCTGGAAGCACCTGATGCATTTTTGCGGGAAATCTGGCGAATTCTTAAACCAGGTGGTTCTCTATTTCTGGTCGACTGGAAGCCGATTGAGACTTCCATGGGACCGCCCCTAGAAGTAAGAGTTTCTCTTGAAACGCTTTGGGCAGCCTTACACGCTGCAGGCTTTGAACATCTGCGCGAGCATGGAATTTATCCCTACCATTATGTGG
This sequence comes from Candidatus Limnocylindrales bacterium, assembly GCA_035559535.1. Lineage (NCBI taxonomy): Bacteria > Bacillati > Chloroflexota > Candidatus Limnocylindria > Candidatus Limnocylindrales > Candidatus Limnocylindrales bacterium. Next base: position 13,201 of record DATMBG010000033.1, on the reverse strand, counting down.
TTGAAGGGACGAAAAAGATTTGAGTGCTTTATGAGATGAGTCGGAGCTAGCTCCAAGAAAAACAGTACCTGGGAACAATCAGGGTAAAATAGAGTCTAAGGAGGTCAAGCCTATGATTACTTTTGGGCCGATTCCATCCAGACGTTTAGGGCGAAGTCTAGGAATTAACAACATTTCAACTCCTTCCAAAGTCTGCACTTACTCTTGCGTGTATTGTCAGCTCGGACGTACGGTCGAGACCCAGGTTGAGCGTCGGGCATTTTATAAACCGGAGGAGATTTTGAAGGCGGTGGAAGAAAAAATAAAAAAAGTAAAGGATATTGGAGAATCCATTGACTATCTTACCTTCGTGCCAGATGGTGAACCTACCCTGGATATTAATCTCGGTCGCGAAATCGAATTATTAAAACCTTTAGGGATTAGAATTGCAGTCATCACCAATGCTTCCCTTATCTGGCGCACGGATGTCAGGGAAGACCTTATGAAAGCAGATTGGGTTTCTCTGAAGGTCGATTCTACCCGGGAAGAGGTCTGGCGGAGGATTAATCAACCGGATCAAAGTTTGCGATTTGCCTCCATTTTAAGTGGGATGCTTGAGTTCGCCCGGGTTTATGAAGGAGAGCTGGTCACAGAGACGATGCTAGTCAAAGGGGTCAATGATAGTGAGGATCTTATTCAAGAGGTTGCTGCTTTTCTGACCCGGTTGAGACCTCTTAAAGCTTATCTAGCTATTCCTACAAGGCCCCCTGCAGAAAAATGGGTCCAACCTCCTGATGAGGAAACTATCAATCGAGCCTATCAGATCCTTAGCGAGAGAATTCATCATGTAGAGTGCCTTCTGGGCTATGAAGGTACTGCTTTTACTTTTACGGGAAATATTGAAGAAGACTTGTTGAGCATTACTTCAGTACATCCCATGAGGGAAGACGCCGTGAAGGAGTTCCTGCTAAAAGCTAAAGCTAACTGGTCCACCATTCAGAAGTTAATCAATCGGGGTCAACTCATAGAGACGGAATATAAAGGCAAGAAGTTTTATATAAGAAAACTCTATTAACGCCAGGGATCTGATAAGTTCAGCAAGTCAGGTTGAAAATCAGGTGAAGAAGACGCCAGGATACCTTCACGAGTTCTATTCTTCCAATGTATGCTTAGAATTACTTTGCTGTAAGATTGCTACCACTTCTTCATCGGAAACCTGTGAAAAATCCTCGAAAAAATCTCCTATGGCGAAAAAAACGGGCGGTACCTCGAGGCATACCACCTCATCTGCCTCTTTCTCTATTCGCCGTAAGGCTTCAAGGGGTGCCACGGCCGTGGCAACAATGAGCTTTGCCGGGTTGTTAGCCCGTACTGCACGTAATGCTGCAATCATGGTAGACCCGGTGGCGATCCCATCGTCCACAACGATCACAATACGATTGGCGGGGCTGATGGGAGGACGTACCGGGGTATACAGATTACGACGTCTGCGCAGGGTCTCCATTTGGATTCTCTTTTCCCCTTCAATATACTTATTATGCTCATCCTGGATCCCAAAGTCGCCAATATGCTCTGCTAAATAGATATGACCGGCTTCATCTACCGAGCCGATGGCTAATTCAGGGTAACCAGGTGCCCTCAGCTTACGGACCAGCACTACGTCTAACTCGCCCTCTAAGATATCAGCAATAATCTTAGCCATGGGAACAGCACCTCGTGGAATTGCTAACACCAAAGGATTTTGACCCTTGTAGTTGATCAATTTTTTGGCCAGCAAACGGGCGGCTTGTTCTCGGTTTTGAAAAGGCATACCTTTACCTCCAATGTTTTATCTACGGACCAATAAAAGTAACGGTATCTGTATCACTTCAAACGAAAATGAAAATCCCTGTGGGATTTCACGTTTTGTGACGACCTGGAAGGTCATAAATGCTTAGCAGGTGAGATTAAACCCTATTCCTATGGCGATCTGGTGGTTATCCTATATCTCCGTACCCACTAAGTTGGGGGTTGTAGCAAAGATACACCTGTTGCGTCTGTTCCATACAGAGATATAACAGGCGCAACAGATGCTCTAAACCCAAAGGCCTTTCTGGTAAAGATTGACTTTTCTATAAGAACCATAAACCTTTTCATCCATGGTGAATGCAGGTTCTCAGTTCTTTGCCAACCTTCTCCTCGACCGATTCCACCATCTCTTCCATGGTTTCCCTTTTCCCTTCCCGATCATCGATAGATATATGGGTAATAGCCCGCCCTGCCCGATGCTTCACCGCTTCATGACATTTCTGGATGACAGGAAATACTTTCTGCCAGGTACCTTCAATAATCGTTCCGCTGGCTGTAACTTGATACTTTAACCCACTTTCATCTATGATCTTTAAGACTTCGGCTAAAGGACCGCTTATACTGGCCCCTTCCAGGTTTCCTACGGGGATAATACTTAACTCTACAATCATATAACCCCCCTTTTGCCAGAAACCCCCTCCTTGGGAAGGGGGTTTCCTTCTTGTACTACTTTATAATCGAATGGGTGAAATTTGGTCTTGCTCCTTGCTTTTTTCTACTTTACTTCGATCTTGACCTGTTTTGCCTTCGCTTCCTCTGGCTTTGGAAACTTAACTTCCAAAACCCCGTTTTGATAGGTGGCTTTAATTTGTTCGGCGTTAACTCCACTGGGAAGTGGGATAGTCCTCCTGAAGGCACCATACTCCCGCTCTCGCCGATAGTAATTCTCTTCTTTGATCTCTTTCTCTTCTTTTCGCTCTCCTCGAATCACCAGATTGCCATTACTGACCGATACGTCTATATCGGATTGTTTCACACCGGGAAGATCTGCCCGAACAATTATCTCGTCTTTCGTTTCAACCATGTCCAACTTCGGATACCATCTTTTCAGAGAGATAGGTTCTAACTCACGCTCTGGGAAAGTCTCCTCAAATAATCGGTTTATTTCTCGTTGTACCTGGGAAATCCATTTAAAGGGATCCCATCTCTCTTCCCATCGCTCTAGAGAAGTAAAAGGACTCCATTTTTCAAGGGCCATAATACCAACCTCCTTCTTTTGGATTAATTAAGCCGAAAGAGATATCGTTCCTGTTTGGGGATACTTGAAACTTAACAGGTATTGTGCTCTTCGAATTAATTAATCCTTAGGATCTGATTTTAGAGCCAGGCCTGGAGATACTCAAGAGTCACCTTCATCATGCTTATAGTATCCTCTTCGACCTGGGATTCCGAAAAAAGCTGATTTTGCTGATTTGTCTGCTTAATCAAACATGGCAATAACTATGCCAACTCCTAATCCTTGAAAATAAAGACTGACTCCAATCGAGATATCGGGCTCCAGAATATAGAACTTTTCTTATAAGCCGGGATGGACTCTGGGCTGTTTATATCTTAAGTAGGTTCTGTGGGCCAGAGTTCTCGTAACTCCACAGGTAAGAGATGTTTGATATCCTTAATTTCCCCTTCGGGGATCCGCTTGGTGAGTACCTTGAAGATCGCACGAACGACCCGTTCAGGATCCACCTCAGGGTCATCTTTGAAATAACTACGAATATGAGCCAGGAACTCCTCTTTATGTCGTTCCTTAAAAGGTCTTCCTTTAAGATTCCAACCCTCATAATAGAAGCCACGAACCAACATAGGTAATTGAGCTCCCAGTTGGACAGCCTCTTCCACGGTCAGACGGTCACGGAGTGCATGTAAAGTAACACGTAACGCCTGATAAGCCCTCTGTCGGTCCTTCCAGCCCAACTCCTCCATGATATCATTGAGCCAGATATGAGTCTTCTGAATTGTACTGTCAAAAACTCCTAATCCGGTCATAGCCATCTAATCACCTCCTTTCCTTTAAGTTTCCATTAAATCCGCAGATCCGCTTTAGAAGCGAACAACCTTACCTCCATCCTTTCTCTTTCAGTTGCAGAGGAGGAAAGTAGCCATAAGGCATTATCCTTACAGTTTATGCAGTATTTCAATATACAGGCAGTAAAATTCTATCTTTTAATATGGCAATGGTTATGCCAAAACCTCGAAATAAGGGGGGAATCCATTTCCTTTTTGTACGACTACTTTGATGAATCGGTATAATAGACGACCCTGTCACAGACTATCTGTTGATATAAGTCGCCCGTAGTTACTCTATTCTTAGAAGAGAGAAAGATCTGTTCTCTGTTTTGAGGTCTACAAAGGTTTAATATTAAGAAAAAATATTATATAATACTCTAAATTAGGATAGGATTTCTACAATATTCGATAGAGTTTAATTTTTTGTAGGGAAAACTCTTTTTTCTGTCATAAAATTTTACAATACTAACAAAATCTCCTATTTACAAGATAAAGAGATATGTCAGAGATTAAGACAAAAATTTTACCTTTTTGATAAAAACCCCTTTTTATGGGAGACTCGAACGGTTTCAGGAATTAAGACACAGCCTTTCACAGGGGGTTTTATGCTTATTTTGCAAATCCTACCACAAAAAACAAACTTTCCATTCCAAAGCCGGGTTTCGAAGAGGGTCAAGGATAGTATTGGAGATGTGCCCTGAGGTGAGGGAAGGTCTGAGAAAGACTGCCAAGACCGTAACTTATCAATTTTCAGATGATGCATTCCAGGCCAATTCCTGAAGAGGTTTGGCATATTGATTGCGAGGGTTTGTTTAAGAGATGAGATTCTATCGAAAGGAGGAGAAGAGTATGCCTGAAACAGGATTAGAGGCCTTTGATACTACAGTCCAGAAGACACACACCTGGCTGATGGATATTATGAAAGAATTAAGATGGGAGGATCAACACAAAGCCTACCTGGCACTGCGTGCTACTTTGCACACGTTACGTGACCGCCTGACCGTGGAGGAAGCCGTTCAACTGGGGGCTCAGTTACCCATGTTGATTCGTGGTTTTTACTATGAGGGTTGGAATCTTAAAGGAAAACCTTTCAAGGACCAACACAAAGAGGAGTTTCTGGATCACATTCATGAATACTTTAAGCACGACCCCAATGTTAATCCCGAGCAGATAGCCCGCGCAGTTTTTAAGGTACTCACCAAACGAATCTCTGAGGGAGAACTGAAGGATATCCAGAGTCTCTTGCCTAAAGAGCTATGTGCACTTTGGCCATCGGATCCTACCTAGCGAACAGACTGATTCATCATGAAATTTATCTTAAGCCTGGCGGAGGAGGACCCAGGGTTGTTAGAGGTATCCAAGACGGAGCATCGCTTGCCGGGAATGATTCCTCAGAGGCTTTGATTACGATGTCACTTGTAGGAGTTGTAGGAATGGAATAACCCTTTACATCCTGGCTATGCCGAATAATCTTACCGGTTATCAGATAAATGGTATCTTCGGCAATGTTGGTTATGAGATCGGAAACCCGTTCCAGCTCTCTGGCAAATCGGTGCAATTGAAGGGCATGGGTAAATCCCAGGGTTCCCTCCTCACGAGCTTTTTTCGTTTCGGCATAAATATAATTTTCCAATTCATCTACAATTTGATCTTCCCTACAAATGTTTTTAGCCTCTTCCAGGTTTCCATCTATAAATGCTTGAAGTCCACGCTGACAGATCTCGAGTACTTTTTGAATCATTTCTCCCAGGTGGGGGGGAAAATTTTTGATGGGATGGTCCTGGAGAGCCAGCATAATCTGAGCTATATTAACCGCATGATCGGCAATTCTTTCCAGGTCATTGTTAGCTTTTAAGATAGCTGCTATCAGGCGTAGATCCCTGGATACCGGTTGGTAAAGGGCAATGACCTTCAGACATTCCTCTTCGATCTTGACTTCCTGCTGATCTACTTCGATCTCTTGCTCGATAACTTTCTGGGCCAGAGCAGAGTCATTAGTTAGCAGAGAGGAAATGGCATTTCTCAATTGGATTATGGCTCTCTGACCCAGATCGACCAGCTTTGTCTTTAATTCTGTAAGTTCTCTAAAAAAGTGCTCACTCATTTTTATCCCTTGTCCGTCGCCCATCATCAGCGGTAAAGAACTTGCCCCTCGGTAAGTTCAAAGCCTGTCCTGACCGGCTCTATTCTAATCTTAATTAAGAGGTCAAAGGGACAGTGAACCACGGGCTACGGACAAATCCTATCCGAATCGACCGGTTATGTAATCTTCGGTCTGGGATTTTATGGGGTTTTGATACATAACTACCGTCGGGCCAAATTCAATAAGTCTTCCCAGATACATAAAAGCCGTATAATCTGAAACACGTGCGGCTTGTTGTAAATTATGCGTTACGATGATGACGGTAAACTCCCTTTTTAGAGTATGGATAAGATCTTCAATCTTTGCTGTTGCTATGGGATCCAGGGCCGAAGCGGGCTCATCCATGAGCAGAATTTCCGGCTCTGCGGCAATGGCTCGTGCGATACACAGGCGTTGTTGTTGGCCTCCAGAAAGCTCCAGAGCCGAAGCACGAAGCCGATCCTTAACTTCATCCCAAAGTGCAGCCCTTTTTAAACTTTGCTCCACAACTTCATCCAGGATAGCTTTACGATTCTCTCCATCAATCCGAAGGGGATAAGCTACGTTTTCGTATATGCTCATAGGGAAGGGATTAAATTTTTGGAAGACCATTCCAATCCGCTTTCGCAATTCAATGACATCCGCGTCAGGTGCATAGATAGGATCTCCATTTAACCATATTTCCCCTTCAATACGGACATTATCTATTAAATCGTTCAATCGATTGATAGAACGTATCAACGTGGATTTTCCACATCCGGAGGGTCCTATGAGAGCGGTCACTTTATGGGAAGGGATATGCATGTTGATATCATAGAGCGCCTGCTGAGAGCCATACCAAAGGTTAAAATGGTCTATATCCAACACTATCTTTTCAGCTTCAAGTTCTGGATGAATGGCAGGCTCTGAATCTACAAGTTCCTGTGGGTTTTTTTTCATGGTATTGATATAACAGAAAACATCAGGGAGTTATGTTTTCTGTTTCAGAAATGTCCTATTTGATACTTTTTCCTCAATCTATTCCGCAGATAAATGGCCGCAGCATTCAAGGTAACAATCAGCAGAATCAGGAGAAGCGTCGTCGTGAATACCATAGGTTTACCGGCCTCCGAGTTTCTAGATTGAAATCCCACATCGTAAATGTGAAATCCCAGATGCATAAAACTTCTCTCCAGGTGAAAATAAGGGAAATGTCGGTCTAAGGGGAGTTCTGGAGCGAGTTTAACCACACCTGTGATCATGAGGGGGGCGACCTCGCCAGCTCCCCGGGCCATGGCGAGGATCAACCCTGTCAAGATACCAGGAGTTGCCTGAGGGAGCACAATCCTTCGGATGGTCTGCCACTTAGTAGCACCACAGGCATAGGAACCCTCTCGTACGCTTTGAGGAACAGCTGCCAGGGCTTCTTCCGTTGATACAATAACCACAGGTATTGTAAGTAAAGCTAAGGTCAGAGAAGCCCAAAGAATCCCGCCGGTACCGAAGGTAGGCACCGGCAGCTTTTCAGGAAAAAAAATGGAATCGATGGTCCCTCCAATTCTATAACAGAAAAAGCCGAGGCCAAAGACACCAAAAACGATGCTAGGTACACCAGCCAGATTATTAACTGCAATCCGCACATTGGATATTAAAAGTCCCTGCTTAGCGTATTCCTTTAAGTATAAAGCTGCGATCACTCCAAAAGGAACCACAGCCAGAGACATAAGGATTGTCATCATGAAAGTCCCAAAGATGGCCGGGAAGACTCCGCCTTCTGTGTTAGCCTCGCGAGGTTCTTTGCTTAAAAACTCCCCCCAGCGAGAGAGATAGACTCTAAGCTTTTCCATAAAATCCATCTGATTAGGATGATAGGCGCGAATTACCTCAAATACCTTGATTTCCTTAGTCCTTCCCCCTACCTCTTTAAGTAAAATCTGGTAGCGGTTATTTTCCCTACGAAGTTGTGCAATCTCTTCACTAAGCTGGTTATATCGGGTTGTCCATCGGCTTTCTTCCTTCTCGATTTGGGCTTTTATCTGATTATAAGGATCCGTATTCCTTCCATAGGCTAACTCAGCTCTTCTGAGGTTTAATCTCAGTCGTTCTAATTGGAAGTTGACTTCTCCCAGATCTTTCTTTTCTATAGACCTAATCTTTAAGTATCGTGCCCTCGCCGGGCTATGAAATTCTTTAAACTTTTTCCAGCTCTCCTCAGGGCCTCTGGCTACTGTATTTCCATCGATCCGAACCTCTTCCATAAACCCGTAGAAAGGTCCCCATTCTAATCGTTCTAAAGTCACAGCTTCCGGAGGATATTCTTTTTTCTGAATCTCAAAAAGGGGAATCCATCTGAAATCCTCGCCATAAAGATCGTAATTTCCGATCTTAACCAGGATTCTTTCGGTGACCCCATTTGAGGAGTGGGGACGTGGGAGTGTGGGGGATCCTTCTCTACCTCCATACTCCTGCACTTCCATACGTCTATCCCCTTGACCGGGATAATAGCGCTCTCGCCGAGAGACTTCTCCCAGATACCTCCTTCCCTGTCGATCGATGATCCTGACAAGCTGTTTGGGCCAAAAGGTTAAGATTCCCTGATAAAAAACCAGGAAAAGTAACCCGAGAATCATTAAGGTAGCAAGAGCCAGGGCTCCTCCGGTCAACCAAATTATAGGTTCTCCCCGTGTAATAAATCTCGAAGTTCTCCTTTTCTTCAATTTCCCGGCTCTCAGACTATCAGCTTTTAACAATTGATGACCGAAAAGCTGCGGTTGATAGCCGATTAGAGTTGAGAAGTTTTACTTCTAAATCTGATCCGGACAACCTCAGCTATCGTATTGATGATAAAAGTTATCCCAAAAAGTAGAAGTGCCGCAAGGAAGAGCATCCGGTAAAGCGTACTGTCTTTAACAGCTTCGGGTAGCTCTATGGCAATATTAGCGGACAATGCACGAAATCCGTTAAAAATATTAAGATCCAGAATCGGTGTATTTCCGGCTGCCATCACAACAATCATTGTCTCACCAACCGCTCTTCCTAAGCCAACCATCACAGCAGAGAAGATACCACTGGCCGCAGCAGGTATAACAATCCGTGTGGTGGTTTGCCATTGTGTAGCCCCACAGGCTAACGAGGCCGCACGTAAAGACTCAGGAACAGAGGATAAAGCATCCTCGGTAAGGGTATAGATGAGGGGAATAACAGCAAATCCCATGGCAAATCCCACAATCAGGGTATTTCTTTGCACATAAGTCCCCACCAATTCACCCCGGGCATCAAAACCTAACCCAGTTAAAAACCATCCTGCCCAATAACTTAAAAGAACTGATCCTATCAAAACAGAGAGTGCTTTGGTAATCTCCATCAAACCCATGGTAAACTGATTTGCATAAGATATTTTTTCCCGGATGACCGGATCTAGATACTTTTTCTGAGTCAGGAAAGTGAGGAGCAATGAAAATGGAAAAAACACCGCAAACCAGAGGGGGGTCCCGGTTCCGGTCTTCCCGTCTAACCAGGCTTTGAAATCTCCATTAAAAACCTTATCCTCCACAAGTAAACCTATATCGTCCGTCAAGCAAAAAACAATCCATAGAATCATAATTGCTGCAATACTAACAAGTTGACGTACACCCGAGAGCCTGAGCGTGATTCTTTTCGGTAGAAGTTGCCAGATATAACCTAACAAGAGGAGGATCAGAGGGGTCACTCCAAAGGCAAATATCACCGATAAAACCCAGTTTTCAACAAAGGGGGCCAAAATCAGTGCAGCAATGAAGCCTAAAATGACACTGGGTAAAAAGGCCATCATTTCGATCCCAGGTTTTAAGAAAGCTTTAAGCTTTTTATCCAGAAACTCAGAGGTATAAATTGCAGCCAAAATAGCAACAGGTATAGCAAATAACAAGGAATAAAGGGTTGCCTTAAAAGTACCAAAAATCAAGGGAATTAAACTGAGCTTCGGCTCAAAATCGTCTGTACCACCGGAAGATTGCCAGGTATAAGTGGGCTCTGGATACCCTTCATACCAAACCCTACCGAAGATAGTCTTTAAAGATATCTCTGGATGAGGATTGTGTATCTTCCACATATAAGCTGTCAGCGATTTATCTACAGCAAAGATACCATCTGCTTTGGGAGTGAGTTGGAGAGTAATAATTTCTTCTTTAGAAGGGAGGTCCAACCGGATAAGAACCCTTTCTGAAGTCATGTGGCGGAGAAAGATTTCCCCTCCCAGTGCGGCGGTAACCAGGCTCTTATCTCGGGGCGATATGGCCAGGACGGATATTGCGCTTCGATGCTTTTCCAAGCTATGGGCTGGAACAAGTTCGTATCCATCACTTCCCCGGGCATTCCAGCCTCTTTCTATCCGAAACCAGGCTATGACATTTCCAGAGGAATCTGCAGAGATTAAGGATTGGTCTCCGATCATGAAGCTTAACTGGGAGAGTGTTCGTTGTTCATTGCCCACGACCCCTGGTTGAACGACGTTTATTTTTTCAGCAACGGTGGGATTTTTAAGATCCCGAAGATTATACCGATGGAGCGTCCCATCCTTCCAAACCAGATAGAGTTGATCCCCATAGGAGTTCAACAGAAGTTTGTTGGGAAGAGTTGATCCGGTTAGAGGAAACTCGTGAGGAATTTCCCATGTATCCAAACTCGTCGTTACTTTACCCGTGAGGAGGTCCTTTTTCCTCTTAATCTTGTTGAGGAGTAACTGACCATCGGCCTTAAGTCCCACAATAGCTTCATTTTGGTCTTCCAGAGGCTTATAATCTATTAAAACCACTGGAATCTCACCTGCTCCTATTCTGAGGGGTGAAGCAAAGTCTATATTTACTTCAATCTTTCGGTATAAACTTTCTGAGACTCTCTGCAGAACCCCTTTCTCGAAAATAACAGGTGCCCCGATATTTAGATTTTTGAGGCTCCCTGGAATTTTCTCTTCTTCGAGAAACAAGGATTTAAAAGAGAGATTTCCCAAGGAGATCTCTCCAGTGGTCAGTCCCAGGGCTGTATAACCACCTCGCAACGTCCGGGAAAACGCTGTTACTTCGGCCCCGGAAGTTATCAACTCCTTTTCAAATATTTTCTCTCCAGTAGCAGCATGAAAAGCGGTGAGGATTCCCTTCCTGGATAGAACGATTCCCAGGGAATGGTATTCATCCACCTCGGCAAAGAGTGGGTCCACCTCTTTTAAAGGAAGCTTATAGGAGGTAAAAGAAGTTACTTTTGCTCCTTGAAAGAGCGGAATCACAACCATCACCAGGAAAAGCAAAATCCCTGATACAGCTACAATCACCAGAATACCTCCCGCCGTAATGATCGTGGTAGAAATTTTATTAGCCAGGATAACGCTCTTTTTTGTTTTTCTTAGGTGTGTAAGGGCGCCCATTTTCTCCCTTCTATCATCTTGTCCTCTGTCACTAGATTTTTATATTTTATACTAAATCTAAATAGAGATGAATTGCTTTCCGATCTCTAAACTCAAAGATTACTTGTCGTACTCTTCCTCCTCACCCCATTCCTGTTCCTCTTCTTCTTCTCCACTCCACTCTTCCTCTTCTTCTTCCTCTGGAAGGGGAATAGGACCGTATTTTCCCACTATCTCTTCAAGCTCTGCAAGGGCCTCTTCGAAATTTGAGGATACTCTGGGGCTTGCAGCTTCATGATAAGTATAGATGACTTCTCGACAGGCTTCTAGCAACTCTTCAAAATCTGAATCTTTTATCTTTTTCTTTGGCATATAACAAAACCTTAACCAGGTTACTCCATCAATTGCCTCTTCCAGCAGTAGTTAGCCTCTGATAAATAAATCTTTTCTTATCCGGACAAAAGTAACCCGGTCAAAGCTCTCCTCTAATCTTTATCCGATTACAACCATAGCGGCTGAAGACGCCCGTGTTCCTACCACACACGTTCAAGTTGGTAATCATTTAGGCACACAATCCATTTAATTTAGATAAAATTTCCCTAAAAGCCCCAGCAGGGCGATTATAAACGAGGATTCTTTCTTTTTCTAGCCTTAGCGCCTTGTATATCCAATGCTTAAAACAGCCCCTCCGAGGCTTGGAAAGCTTTCACCGGAAGCTACCTATAAGACCAGGACGCTCCTCTGGAGCTTTAAGGATTGATTCAATTGCCAGAATTAAATGGACTAGGTATTAGTCTTATCGATTCCTTAAAAAGGAAACTTCGCAATTGCCGTGCCAAAGCCACCCAATCTTAAAAGTTTGGTTGGTAAATATAATAAACTTTGGAAGTGTGCCAAGAAAAAAGGTTTAATTCTTACCATTTAAGAATGATCCCAAGGATCTCTTTGGTTAATTATGCAAATTAATTTTTGTCCTAGTTTCCAACATTATCTGATGTGATATTAAAAACTTTACACTTGTTGAATTTACAATGATTTCAGAAAATTTTCATCTTAATTTCTGACATGATTCGATATTCTTATAAATCTAAGGGATAGATATTAGATTTTGGCCGATCCCGCAAGATTTTTGGACAAAAGGCATAACTTTTTAGAAGCTGAAGCTAAAAAACTAAACGACTCATTTTGCATGCCTTTAATCTTCGACTTTAAACCGTAATTCTAAACCTCAAAGTGAGATCTTCATATTTTGAAGTTTTGGCATGATGATTGCGGAAATTATTTACAGACCCAACAAAGTTAATATCCAAGGCACCTGGATTAAAGATAGTTTTGCAGAAGCTTGAATTATCCTTGTTGGGAACTCGAAGGAAACTTATTTAAAGTATTCCATTATAGTCGGTCAAAAAATAAAGATCCCCATTGGGAAGGGAGAACATTTCATGGGTCACCTTATAACTCTTGCAATTGCTGGAGATGTCATGCTAGGCCGTATGGTAAATAGGATCATCTCCTTAAAAGGATTCGCTTATCCTTGGGGTAATACCTTACCTGTCCTACGAAAGGCGGATCTCTTTTGCATCAATCTGGAATGTGCTCTGACTGCTGAGACCCGACCCTGGCATGACGGTGAGTATAAAGCTTTTTACTTTCGGGCTGAGCCCAGCGTGGTTGCTACCCTGATAGCGGGTCGCGTCAACTTTGCTTCCCTGGCCAATAATCACACCTGTGATTTTGGCACCGCGGGCTTGTTACTGATCTTTGCATAAATTGCTAATAATCTCTAGCTATAAGTTAGACAGGGAAGTAAAATAAATTTTATGAAACTGACCCTGTCAAACCAAACTAAGGATTGGCGCGAAGGCCGCCGTCTTCGCGCCTTGGAACTCAGC